>URUW01000135.1 GCA_900551205.1 uncultured Collinsella sp.
TATTGGCGATGCCCAGCGCTGCCAGCACAAGGATCAGCAGCTTAATGCCCAGCGCAAAGATAATGTTCTGCCAAACAATCGTCATGGTCTTGCGCGCCACGCGGATCGCGCGGGAAATGTTGGACGGCTTGTCGTCCATCAGCACCACGTCGGCGGCCTCGATCGCGGCGTCCGAGCCCATGGCGCCCATGGCAATGCCCACATCGGCGCGCGTAAGCACAGGCGCGTCGTTGATGCCGTCACCGACAAAGGCGAGCTTGCCCTTGCCACTTTCGGCCGCGAGCAACGCCTCAACGCGCTCGACCTTGTCGCCCGGCAGGAGCTGCGCGTGGAACTCGTCGAGACCGAGTTGCTTGGCCACAGACGCTGCAACCTCCTCGCGGTCGCCCGTGAGCATGACGGTTCGGTTGATACCGGCGGCATGCAGGTCGCGAATCGTTTGCTCGGCATCGGCCTTAACGGTGTCTGCAATCACGATGTGGCCGACATACACGCCGTTCACGAGCACGTGGAGGATTGTGCCGGCAACCTCACAGTCCGGTGCTTCAACGCCGGCCGCGGCGAGCATCTTGGCGTTGCCGACGACGACGTGCTTGCCGTCGATGGTTGCCGTCACGCCGTGGCCCGCGTCGTTGGCGGAGTCGCTCACGCGCTTGGGGTCGACCTCGCCCTGGTAGGCGTCGCGCACGGACTGCGCGATGGGGTGATCAGAGAACGATTCAGCAAGGGCTGCGACTTCGAGCAGCGACTGCTCGGTATAGCCAGCCTCGGGGTGCACCGCGACGACTGAGAACGTGCCGTTGGTGAGGGTGCCCGTTTTGTCGAAGACGACGGTGTCCACGTCGGCGAGCGTCTCGAGGTAGTTGGAGCCCTTGATGAGAACGCCCAGCTTGGACGCGCCGCCGATTCCGCCAAAGAAACTCAACGGTACGCTGATCACGAGGGCGCACGGGCAGCTGACGACCAGGAAGGTCAGGCCGCGCAGGATCCAATCGGACCAAGCGCCAGTCACCAGGCCGCCGCCAAGCGCGAGCACCGCGGCAGCGCCAGTGACGGCGGGGGTGTAGACGCGGGCAAAGCGCGTGATGAAGTTCTCGGTGCGCGCCTTCTTTTCGCTGGCATTTTCCACGAGCTCCAGAACACGCGCGACGGTGGACTCGCCAAAGGGCTTGGTGGTGCGCACGTGGATGAGGCCCGTCATGTTGATGCAACCGCTGATGATATCGTCGCCGGTCTTGGCCGGGCGGGGGACCGACTCGCCCGTGAGTGCGGCGGTGTCGAGCTGGGTTTCGCCCTCGACGATGACGCCGTCGATAGGCACGCGCTCGCCGGGCTTGACCACGATCACGGTGCCGACGGCGATGTCATCGGGAAAGACCTGTTCGAGTGTGCCGTCGGCTTGCTCGACGTTAGCGTAGTCGGGCGCGATGTCCATCATGGCACTGATCGACTTGCGGCTCTTGCCCACGGCGTATGCCTGGAACAACTCGCCGACCTGGTAGAACAGCATGACAGCGGCGCCTTCGGCCATGTGCGGGTCGGTGTCGGGGAAGAGCACCATGGCAAACGCGCCGATGGTCGCGACGGCCATGAGGAAGCTCTCGTCGAAGGCCTTGCCGCGGCGGATGTTATTGAATGCCTTTTGCAGTACGTCGGCAATCAAAAACGGCACGAGGAACAGCACAAAGCTGGCGTAGATGTTGCCGGGCTCCCCAAATGCGATAGCGAGGGCGCCGAGCTCGTCGAGGGCATAAACAACGGCAAAAATGCCCAGTGCTACCAGGATGCGGTTGCGCTTATGCTCAAGGGACTCTTTCTTCTTGCGCTTCTTCTTTTTCTTCTTGGGATCGGCGGCTGCCATGATTCAAACCTCCCATTTGAGTGTATGAACACTTGCTCATATAATTTCGCGAGCAAAGGCCGCGGCAAGCGCGGCCTCGCAGGTCAACGTATGCGCGGGTTAGAGAATGATCTCGCAGTCCGGCTCGGCGTCGGCGGTGAACTCAACGACGCGGTCCAGGACCTCGTCGAACTTGGCGTCGTCGGCCTCGAGCGTCAGCTTCTGGGTCATAAAGTTGACCGAAACGGATTTGACGCCCTCGAGCTTGGCAAGTTCGTCCTGAAGCTCGCGCGCGCAGTTGGCGCAATCGATCTCGTCGAGCTTGAACTGCTTTTTCATGGTGGGTTCCTTTCCCTGTGTTAGCGGTCTGGGTGCCGGCCGCGCTGATACCGTGGTTGATTGCTATTCGCAGATATGGCTCATGCCCTGGTTAAGCATGGTGTAGACGTGATCGTCGGCGAGCGAGTAGAGAATGTTGCGGCCGTCGCGGCGGAACTTGACCAGGTGCGACTGCTTAAGCGTGCGCAGCTGGTGCGATACTGCCGACTGCGAGGTTGCGGTCGCTTCGGCGATGTCAGCCACGCAGAGCTCGCGGCCCATGAGGGCATAGAGGATCTTGATGCGTGTGGTGTCGCTGAAGACCTTGAACAGGTCGGCCAGGTCGTACAACAGCTCCTCGTCGGGAAGGTCCTCGGGCGAGCAGGTGGTGGGGACGATCGGCTCGGTGGCCTCGATGCCAGTCTTTGTTTCATCAGCGTGGCTGCTCATTGCAACATCCTTTCATATGAACATGCGCTCATATAATTTACTTCCGATTATATGAGCGCATGTTCATATGTCAATGACGTACAGGTAATTCGTCGCATAAAATGATGGGGAATAGTGGACGAGATTCCGGACTGAGCGGTTTTGATAGCCGATGCCGGGGTGGGTGCCCCCGCGCCGTGCAAAAATTGGAGTATTCTGCAACTATAGGGGGTCCGTTAATCTATTCCAGGCCAAATAAAGCCGCTCAAGAGTTATCCAAGGGCGGTAAACAGACAAGGTCTTCCTCAAATGTTGCCTAACGTTCCCGTTCGATAGCGTTTTTGTTTCTCATTTGGATTAACTTGTGGGTGCTGGAGGGCCGACCCTGCTGAATACTCGCAATTTTGCACATCGCTAGGGTACCCACCTTGTTAGCCGGTCTAGCTTCCGGCCCCGAAGATTCTGCCCTCGGGCGCGAGGCTGCTTATTTGGGCAAATGATGGGCTGTCGGATTCGACAGTCTGCATGTCATCGATTGCCGGAACTTCATTTATTGTCGGGTCATCCAGCGTGATACCTTCGAGTGTTGCTTTTTCGAGGTCGATTCGTTGACGATCTTCGGAATCCTGGCGAAGCTGCTTCTGAATTCGCTTTTTCTCTTCTATAAACCTTCTGAGCACAAACTGTCTCAGGTCCTCTTGCATGATTTGAAAGTCTTTTGGCAGACGCGAGGGGCGTATGCCCTCTTTCCGTTGGATCGCCTCCATGACCCTAACGAAAGCGCTGGCATGCATAAAGGAATAACGACTGACGGTGATGATTCCGTATCCCATGGACGCAAGCGCATTCTTGCGCTCCTCATCGATGGCGCGGTCTTCTTCCGCGTCATGATAAAACCCATTGTATTCAATGTCTGTGCGAGATTTCTTTAGATATGCATCCATAAAGAACTTTTTGCGTCTCGTGAGATTCTTTGCGGCAGCGGTGACCTGCACCTCGTAATCGGTCTCAATTCCCTTAATACCAAGCCCTCCTTCGCTTTTAGGCAGCGTTAGCATCATGACAAAGGCCGTTTCCATAGGAGACCGGCATCCGTCGCGCACACATTGGATCGCCTTTCGGGCAAAGGCCAGACCGTCGCATCTGGTAATGGAATTAAAGAACTGTTTTAACCTTTCGGTCGAGGTGAGCGCGAAACGCTCGTTATACGAGGTGGAAGAGCCGGTTCCAAGGGAGTAAACGCCGCACAATTCAAAGTAGTACTCCACCAGTTCGCGAAAAGGGAGATAGGTGGCGGCCTGAAGCGCGCAAAGCTCAACGCCAACAATGAAGATGCCATCTTTGAGCTCTATAAAGCGTGAGTTCGAGAATCGTTTTGACGAAACGTGGCATTGACAGTTCAGTGCATAGCGCGCATTCCTGCGATCAAACACCATTACCTCGAGGCAATCATTTGCGTCGAGGGAAACATCGTGTTTGGTGAGCCATTCTGCGGCTGCGTCAAGGAGCGTTCCGGTGGGACATGATCCGTAAATCGCGGCAGGGTTACAGGGCTCGGTGTCTTTCGCAGACGCCGAATACGCGGCCTGGTAGACCGCTTTTGCAGTGGTATGTGACAATACGATACTCATGGTATATATCGTGTCAGCTAATGCCGTGTTGATGGCGCTGAGTGGGAAAGTCGTTTTAGGGGCCTAACCAAATGCTGTCCAAAAGCTTGACGCAATTATGGGTTGGCACGCCTAAAATCAATGTTCTCGCAGCTTAGCTATAGCATATAAAAACTCAATTGCTGCACATTTGATATCGATGCATCACCATCCGACAACGAATTACGTGTCGGGAATTGGCCGAAATCGTTCAAAATGAGGGTTCAGAATTTGTGATGGCAGATCTATCTGTGGAACGTAGGGCGGCCCCGCTGCGGTGTTTCCCGCTGCGAGGCCGCTCGTGAGCAAGCAGTGTTTGTCGCAGGCGTTGCTATTTCGCGAATAGGTTCTTGAGGTTGAACTCGGCCTGTACCGTGCGGAGCATGAGGTCGGTGTCGTCCAAGCCCAGGTGCTGCTCGTTGGCGTCGGCGGCGAGGGTTCCACGGCGGCGCGCCCAGTTCTCGAGCGCGGCTGGGGCGGACTCGCGGGGGAGCGAGCGCACGTCGGCGTCCAGGCTGCGGCAGATCTGGCGCGAGTCGATGACGATGATCTTGCCGGCGCGGCGTGCCTCGGCGTAGCCGTCCAGGTGGATCTTGAACCAGCTGTCCTCAAAGGCGGCGTTGTGTGCCATGTACGGGTACTTCTTCATAAGCTTGAGCAGCTGCTTTTGCAGCTCTTTGTTCTCGCGGAACGGCTTTTTGCCGTCGATGTCGTCCCAGGTGATGTGGTGGATATTCGACAACGGCACATCCTCGCCGCGGTAGATGTCGGGCAGGCCGCAGTAGTGTGCCTCGGCGTCATGCGGGACGGCGTCGCTGGTGAGCTCCATGATCTCCCAGCCCACGTTGATGATATAGCCGCGCTCGGGTGCACGGCCGGTGGTCTCGATGTCGATACCGAGCACGGTGCCCTGGATGGGCTTGCGGGCGTAGGCCACGCCGAGCGCGTCGCGGTCGCCGCGGATTTCGCGCATAACGGACGCGGCGGTGCGCTTTTGCATCTTGCCGATGGCGGCGCAGGTGTCGGCATCGGACAGGCCGCGCGAGAGCGTCGCGGGCGTCACGTTGCGCAGACGCGCCTCGCCAATCTGGTCGCACAGGTCGCGGTTGCGGTCGGCCAGGTCGCGCACGGTGGCAAAGTCGAAGCCGGGGTCGCCCTCGGCGGTAAAGTACTCGGTCT
>URUW01000136.1 GCA_900551205.1 uncultured Collinsella sp.
AGGTCGGTGATCTCGCCCACGGCTTCCTCGTCAAGCGTCGCCGAGAACAGAAGCGTCTGGCGCTCGGACGGCGTCTCGCGCACAATGCGGCGGACGGCGGGCAAAAAGCCCATGTCGAGCATGCGGTCGGCCTCGTCGAGCACCAGCACCTTGACCTCGTCCAGGTGGCAGGCGCCCTGCTCGATCAGATCGACCAGACGGCCCGGCGTGGCGACCAGGATATCGCAGCCGTACTTGAGTGCCGCGGTCTGCGGCTTGTAGCTCACGCCGCCCACGACGGTCACGGCAACGTGGCCCGTGACGTCGGCGATTTTGCTCGCGACCTCGTCGATCTGCTGGGCAAGCTCGCGCGTGGGGGTGATGACGAGCATCACGGGACCGCGACCGTTGCCCTCGGGCTTCTTGGCACCGCGACGGCGGTTGCGGCCGCTGCGCTCGCGCACAGGCTTGGGCGGAGCGATGTGCTCCAGGTTGTTCATGGTCGGCAGCAAAAAGGCAGCCGTCTTGCCGGTGCCGGTCTGAGCGGCGGCAAGCAGGTCGCGGCCTTCGAGCACCACAGGAATCGAACCGGCCTGCACGGGCGTCGGCGCCGTGTAGCCCAGGTTCTCGATAGCACGAAGCATCTCGTCGGAAAGGCCCAGCTCGTCAAAGGCGGGCAGGCTCTCGGTAGCGGACTCGACGGCCTGGGCAGCATTGGCCTCATCGGCGGCATCGAAGGCAGCCTGGGTCATGGCCTCACGGGTCTCGTCCAGAATCTCGGCGTCGGTGACGTCGGATACAGAATTACGCATATGTTGTTGTTCCTTATCTGCACGCGCAATGGGCACGGCATGCGGCCGCGCGGGCGTGCTTGGTAGTGCGCTAATACATACAAAAACGGGTGCGCACAGAGAGGACGTTGCTCAGCACGCTGGCGATCGCTTTGGCAGCCCTATCACGCGCCGTCCAGACGCAGCAGCTCTAAGCGATGGAGCAGATTCGCCGCCGGTTAGTATACCCGTGCTTCGCATGCCCCCACGTAAACCACAGATGACGAGGCGGATGAGGCGGGTCTGGGCCGATTGTCTCAATCTGTAACATCTACAGGGCAAATCTTCCTCTACGTGCTACAGATCGAGACAAACGGTCGACACGGCCCACAAACGTCTCAATCTGTAACAGTTACGGAGCAAAACCGGCCCCAATTGTTACAGATCAAGACAGAGAGAAATTTCCGTCCAGTCCAAACCAAATCTCTCAGTCTTTCTGCAATTTCGAACATGTGGCCTATAATGTTGCTTTGGTTACGCTATATATTGCGCAGCCATTTAATACGTCGCCCACCGGGGGGCATTAATTCCTATCGCCATATTGGCTAGGAAGCAATCAAAGGAGGTATCCGTGGCAGCAGAGACGCCTTGCTCGGTCCTCTATAACGATATTCGCTCGTTCGGCGGTCTTAAACATCTCGAGATCGCCCGAATGCTCATCAATGGAAACTCTTATCTCGGCAGTACCCTGCTCGAGAAATGCTCTTCCAACCGCTCGTATCTCACCCGTTACATCGTCCATCGCGAGCCTGACCAGTGCGCGCCCGCCATCTACAGCGACTTTGCCGTCACCACGCTCAATCTTTCCGCGGCAATCTGCAGCAAGCTCGGCGGCGGCGAGTCCGCCTATCAGGCAATCGCCGAGCACTATCGCGGCCCGGCCGCCAACGAAATGATGTCGGCTCTCGCCAGCTACAAGCTGGACAGCCGCCTATATGCAAATGCCCTCAATCACATCGACAACTTTGACGGCAATGCCGTGCGCGAGAAGAGTACGCTTTACCTTATGCTCTTTGTGGCAACGGGGGCGCTCGCTGACCCCATCCAAGGCGTGGCCACCGTCGAGCGCTTTTGCGACAGCAAGACGGGCGGGCACTTTGGCACCACCGAAACTACCGTCGGACGTGGCTTTATGGGCAGCCTGGAGCAGCCGCGCACCGTCGCCCCCAACCTCGGTCTGCTCAGGACACATGCCGACAACTGCGTCGACATGCAAATCCATCCCCTCACACGCGATCCGCGCGGCACCGTGATTGGTTCTTTGCCCAAAACCTCGCCCAGCATCACCGATGTGGGCGCCGACGCATCGCGCGAGCATCTTCGCATTTGGCTTGAGGGTGAGCACTGGTACGCCCAGGGCCTTGGATCGACCAACGGCACGGTGCTCGAATCGGGCGCAGGCGACGGCGATATCGTAATCGAGCCGCCACGCGACCAACGAGAGCCCGGCAAAGTCTATCCCCCCGTGGAAATCGAAAACAGCGACAGACTTCACTTGGGTCTCTATACAACGTTTCTCGTTATTGTGGACTAGCGCGTAGAGACGCGGGGAACAGGTGCCACTCGTCTTATATCATTTACGTTGCACGCTGCACTATAAATAGCGATACGAGTCAGCTTATCGGCAAACACGTCTA
The DNA here is from genome assembly GCA_900551205.1 of uncultured Collinsella sp. Taxonomy (GTDB): domain Bacteria; phylum Actinomycetota; class Coriobacteriia; order Coriobacteriales; family Coriobacteriaceae; genus Collinsella. The sequence continues at coordinate 2,447 of URUW01000136.1, forward strand.
TCATGGGCTTTAATCGATAATCGCGTTCTCGGTGTGAGCACGCGGCCCCACCAAACGAAGGAACGCCTTGGATACCACCAACACCGCCCCTGGCGACAAACTCATCCGTCTCGACACGTTCGATACCGCCGTGGCAGTCGACCCCAGCGCCGAGGATGATGCCAAGCGCCGATTTATGACGCTTATTCTTCAGACGGCATACCGCGACGACGGCAATATCGGACACGTGCTTCGCGCGGCCAACACAAGCGGCGAGGTCTTTGCCGTCAAGCTGCTCAAGGACAACGCCATCCTTTCCGGCCAGACACCCGACCGCTCCGCCGAGCAATCGGCCGCGCACCTGGCCAGCACCGCCGCGCTGTTCGAGGAGTACCGTCATCTGTGTACCGTCTCGCACCTGCGCGGATTTCCGCGCGTCTATGGCTATGGATCGTGCGAGGACGACCCGCTCATCCTCATGGAGTGGGTCGAGGGCACCTCGCTCAAGCAGGCGCTGCCCCTGCTTCCGCACGATGCCTCGGGCGGGCTAACCACCCAGATGGTGGCCGCCGTCGGAAACGCCGTGCTTCGTGCGCTCTTGATGACCCAAGGCCTCGTGAATCCGGTCGTCCATCGCGACTTGTCGCCCGCCAATATCATGTTCCGTACCACCAGTCGAACGCTCGAGTAGCAGATCGTCGATTGCTCCTTTGACCCCTGCCTCATCGACATGGGCTCCGCGACCATGGCCCTCGGCGACGACACGATCACCCGGCGCGCCGACATCTGGCGCTTTGCCACGCCCGCATACGCCGCGCCCGAGATGCTCACGCAGGATATCGAAGGCATTGCGGCCCTTCGCCGCTCGCCCGCAATCGACGTCTACGCGCTTTCGAGCATTCTGTACCAGCTCTACAGCGGTCGCAAACCGTTCGATGTCGAGTCGACGGGTGCCGCGGCAACTGGCTCGTTCTACCTCATAAAGACCAAGACCAAGCCGGCACCGCTCGAGCCGCGATGCAATGACGACGAGGCGCTCGTCCAGATCATCATGAAAGGCATTTCAGTCGAGCAGTGCGATCGTCCCACCGAGCAGCAAATGCTCGAGGTGCTCTCGGCATACCTCACCGATGCCGAATCCGAGGGCCGCGAAGGCGCAGGAGAAGAGGTCGCGATTGATATCGATTCTGGCACGCACCTTAAGGTCGACGTCGCCGGCGAGCGCGCGAGAGAGATCCTGGAGCAGGCCCGGCACGATGCCATGACCCGCCGCCGCTTTATTATCGGTGGCGTTGTCGCAGCCGTTGCGGGGCTCGGCGTTATCGGGGCGGCAACCCATGGCTTTGGCATCCCCGACTACCTGGACGGCATCCGCGGTTCGCTTGACGACTACACCTGGGATCAGCTGCAGGAGATTTCGCTCAAGATTAAGGCCGCCGAGACCCGTAGCGAGGCACGCGAGATTGCCAAGCGCTACCATCTGCTCGACGATGACGGTCATATCCCCTATCCATGCACCAAGCGCGTCATGCTCACCAACGGGCTGGAGGTCGGCGCACAACTCGTGGGCATCCGCCACGACGAGCTTTTGGACGGAACGGGCAAGGCCGGACTGACGTTTATGTTCGATGCGGGTATTGCCGAGCGCGACGCCGCGGCCCAACCGTTGAGCGCCGGCTGGGCAGATTGCGAACTGCGGGAATGGCTCGATGGCGACGGCCTTAAGCTGCTGCCCAGCGAGCTGCGCGCGCTCATCAAGTCTGTCAAAAAGACCTCGAATAACGTTGGCGCCGCCAGAAGCGCATCGTGTCTGAGCAAGTTGCCCGCAACCCTTTGGCTGCCCGCCATGGTCGAGCTGTGCGGTACGCAACCGCCCGAGTCATTTGCCGAGGGCTTTCACTACCTGGCCGACATCTACAACGGCGAGGGCAAGGAGTACCAACTCTTCCGCGAGCTCAAGGTAAGTCCGTATACCACGAACGAGATGATGGTTCGTCAGTGGAAGGGCAAGGATGCCTGTTGGTGGGAGCGTACGGCAAGCCCCGACACGTCGGAGAACGAGGGCACGCTCTATATGAACCGCGTGGGCGACGACGGCGACGTCTTTAATTACGCCACGCCTGCAAGCAAGCCCGATAAGCGAACCTGCGTGATCCCCGGGTTCTGTATCTAGGCGGCGGGCGTCTTGCCGTGACGAGACCCCTCCCCGGCAATTGTCTCGATCTGTAGCACTAGCTCGGCAGATACAGGTTTAGATGTTACAGAACGAGACAAACCCCAGCCCCGCGAGACAACATCTCAATCTGTAACAGTAAGGGGTTAAAAACCTCTCTAGATGTTACAGATTGAGACATTTGAGCTGACCCCGGGCAGTCTGTCTCGATCTGTAACAGTTAGAGGTCATTTTCCCTGCCAGATGTTACAGATTGAGACATTGAGTTTCTTGCCAACTGTTTGTCTTGATCTGTAACAAATACTCGGTAAAACGGGGTCTAGTTGTTACAGATCGAGACGTTAGTTTTCGGCTGAAATGTTTGTCTCAATCTGTAACAGCTATGGTTCAAAAACCGGTCCAGACGTTACAGATTGAGATGTTTGGCAGAGACGGCCACCGATTGAGCAGCCACCCGCATCTGTAGCGAAATGTCATACATTTTCATCCCCACTGGACACCCCCAGGGGGTATGGGTGTATAGTATCGGCAGGTTAACAATTCCAACACCGAACTGCAGAAAGGAGAAACCATGGCTCAAGATAAGTTCGACGTGGGCGGCATGACATGCGCCGCCTGCCAGGCGCATGTGGATCGCGCCGTGAGCAAACTCGACGGCGTCCAAAGCGTCGCGGTCAACCTGCTCGCCGGTTCCATGATGGTCGACTACGACCCCGCGCAGGTCACCT
>URUW01000137.1 GCA_900551205.1 uncultured Collinsella sp.
CTTGGCGCCAAACGGGCCCGTCGGCTCGTAGCTCGGCTCAAAGGCCACGCGAATACTGCCGATGTCCAGGCGCGTGGGCAGCTTGTAGCTCATAAAGTTGCCGGTGCGCAGGCGGCCGCGGTCGTCGTGCTCGACGATCTCGTAGAGCGCGTGGCCGATGCCCTGGGCAATGCCGCCCTCGGCCTGGACGCGCGCGAGTGCCTCGTTGATCACGGTGCCGCAGTCCACAGCCGCCGCGTAGTCCACCACAGTCACCTTGCCGGTGGCCTTGTCGACCTCGACCTCGGCAATGCCGGCCATAAACGGCGGAGGCGAAACGGGCAGGCAGGCAGAAGCATGCGAGGTGAGCGCGTCGCCGCCCGCGATGTTCTTGACGCACAGGTTGGCAAAGTCGCGCAGCGTGAGGTAGCGGTTCTGCTCGCGCGCGGCGCGCTCGTCGGACAGACGCACGTACTGGCCATCGAAGACCACGTCGGCGGCGTCCACATCCCACATCTGGGCGGCCTTGGCACAAATCTTCTCACGCAGCTCGGTCGCGGCGTTCTTGGCGGCAAGGCCCGTCACGTAGGTACCGGAGCTCGCGTACGAACCGGCGTCGAACGGCGACACGTCGGTGTCCACGCCGCGCACCACGATCAGCGAGCTCTCCACGCCCAGCTCCTCGGCGGCAATCTGCGCCAGGATCGTGTCGACACCCATGCCGTTATCGGTGGCGCCGGTCGAAAGCGTAATGAAGCCGTCCTCTTCCAGGCGCATGTCGATGCCGGCGATATCCACGTTGGAAATGCCCGAGCCCTGCATGGTGAGCGCACAGCCCAGAGCACGCACGCGGTCGCCCAGGTCGACGGCCAGCGGCTTGTCGCGCCAACCGATCATGTCCATCGCGCGCAGCAGGCAGCGGTCGAGCGCGCAGGCGTTGAGCTTTTCGTTGTAGTACTGCGGCATGATCTCGCCCTCGCGCACGATGTTCTTAAGGCGCAGGTCGGCGGGGTCCATGTGCAGCATGTCGGCGAGCTCGTTAACGGCGCTCTCCACGGCAAACTGGCCCTGGGTGGCACCGTAGCCGCGATACGCGCCGCCGCGGTTGGTATTGGTGTAGACAGTGTCCCAGCTAAAGCGGCTCGCCTTCACATGGTTGTAAATCGGCAGGCTCTTGTGGCCCGAAAGGCCGATCGTCGTGGTGGCGTGCTCGCCGTACGCGCCGGTGTTGGACAGCGTGTGCAGGTCGATGGCCGTGATGGTGCCGTCGTTCATGGCGCCCAACTTGACGGTCATCTGCATCTGGTGGCGCGAGTTGCCCGCGGTGATGGTCTCCTCGCGGGTGTAGCAGCAGTAGCTCGGACGGCCAGTCTGCTGCGTCACAAACGCTACGAAGATCTCGCAGCAGCCCGTCTGCTTGGAGCCAAAGCCGCCGCCGATGCGCGGCTTAATGACCTGCACCTGCGACTGCGGAATGTCGAGCGACTGCGCGACCATGCGGCGCACGTGGAAGGGCACCTGCGTGGAGGAGGTCACCGAGATGCGGCCGAACGCGTCGGTCGTCGCGAAGGCGCGGAAGGTCTCCATGGGCGCGGTCTGCGTGGCCTGGCTGGTGTAGGTGCGCTCAAAGACGATGTCGCTCTGGGCGAAGGCCTCGTCCAGGTCGCCAAAATCGCTGGTACCGCTGCACACCAGGTTGCGCGGGACATCGCCGCCCTGCGGGAACATAAAGGTCACGTCGCCCTCGGGGTGGACCACGATATCGTTATCGAGCGCCTGGGTAAAGTCGAGCAGGGGCTCGAGCACCTCATAGTCGACCTTGATGAGCTTGAGCGCCTTGTCGGCAGCCTCCTCGGTCTCGGCAGCGACGATCGCCACCTCCTCGTTTTGGTAGCGCACAAGGTTCTCGAGAATCAAACGGTCGTAGGGACTCGGCTGCGGATAGCTCTGACCGGCGATAGTAAAGCGGCGCTTGGGCACGTCCTCGTAAGTGTAGACGACCACGACGCCGGGCACCTTCAGGGCGCGCGACGTATCGATGGAGCGGATCTTGGCGCGGGCATAGGGGCTGCGCTTGAGTTTGACGATCAGGGCCCCGGCGGGCACCATATCGCCCGTGTAGACGGGACGGCCCTCGAGCAGCGCTTTCGAGTCCTTCTTGGGCTGCTTATGGGTGATCTGCTTGTACGAGACACCGTCGCAGCTGGTGTCGTTGACCGGCAGTTCGGGCATCTCAAAGCCCACCTGCACGCCGGACTCGTTGAGGAAGCGGACAATGGCGCGCAGCTGGCTCTCGTAGCCGCTGCAACGGCAGAGGTTGCCGGCGAGCTGGCGCGACAGCTCCTCGCGCGTGGCGACGAGGCTCGGGTCCTCCTTGGCGGCGCGGGCAAGCGCCAGCACGTTCATGATAAGGCCGGGGGCGCAAAAACCGCACTGCTCGGCGCCTTCGGCAGCCATCGCGCGGGCAAGCGCCTCGGACTCGGCCTTGAGACCCTCGAGCGTGGTGATGGTGTGGCCCTCAACGCGGGCGGCGGGAACCGAGCAGCTCAGCACCGGGTCGCCGTCGAGCCACACCGTGCACAGGCCGCAGTTGGTGGTCTCGCAGGCGCAGCGCACCGACGCACAGCCCCGCTCGCGCAGCAGCGCAAAGAGCATAGTGTCGGGGGCAATCTGAACCTTGACCTTACGGCCGTTGAGCGTAAAGGAAAGATCGATGAGTTTGGTAGCCATTAGCGCACCTCGCTAGAATCGACGCCGGGCACGCGGCGGCAGGAATACTCGTCCGTGGCAAACTTAGGAATCTGCACGGTCTCGAGCTCGCGGGCAAGCGCGGCAGAAAGCTCGATGCCGGCGGCACGACGCACGGCCTGGACGGCGAGCGGTGCCGAGATGCGACGGCGGTACTCGACCGAGCCCCACAGGTTGGTTCCGTAGCTCAGGGCACGCACGGATGCAGCAAGGGCGCGAAGCTCGTCCTCGGAAGGCTGCTCGCTGGAAAGGCCACATGCCTCGCCCTGCAGCAAGGTAGCGCGCAGCGGGCGGGCACCCACGGTGACGTGCCAGGAGCCGTCCCACCAGGCGGCGGTGACGTTCAGCGAGGGGAAGTCGGTCGCGGCCTTGCGCACGGCCTCGTAGCTTGCGCGGTAGTCGTGTTTAACGACCACAACATGCTCGATCACGTCGCGCAAGTAGCCCATGTTCACAAACTCGGCGAGCGGCACGCGGCCGGCACCTGTCAGCTTAACGTATGAATCGAGTGCCAAAAAAGCCGAAAGCACGTCCGAGAAGCCAAAGCGGCCGTAGATGCTGCCGCCCACCGTGGCGGTATTGCGCAGCTGCACGCCCACGATATCGTGGACGGCAAACTCAAAGACATTGTTGACGAGCGCGTTGAGCTCGGCATGGCGCTCGAGCTGGCGTAGGGTGCACATGGCACCGATGCGAAACTCGGTCTCGGCCTCCTCGATCTGATCGAGTCCGCAGGCCGAAAGGTCAATCGCCGTCGCCACGCGACGCGAACCCAGGCGCATCCAGATGCCGCCGCCCACAATCTTGTTGTTGCGGTTCTTCTGTAAGAGCTCATAGGCTTCGGCCGCGTTTCCAACACGGACGTAGGTACCGAACTTGAGCACGTTCTCCCCCATCTCTTTACTTGTCCAGTACCCCTAAGTGTACCAAACGAGGGCGCACGGCCCTCACCACCATAGAAAAAGGCTCCCAGCACAAATGCTGGGAGCCTCATCAGGTGCTATGTCGAGCTGGGCTTAGCAGACGCCCTGAGCGAGCATGGCGTCGGCGACCTTCAGGAAGCCGGCGATGTTGGCGCCCATGACAAAGTTGCCCTCCTGGCCGTACTCCTTGGCGGTGTCGTCCACGTTGTGGAACATGCCGCGCATGAGCTGCTCGAGCTTGCCGTCGACCTCCTCGAAGGTCCAGGACAGGTGCTCGGCGTTCTGGCTCATCTCCAGGCCGGACACGAGCACGCCGCCGGCGTTGGCAGCCTTACCGGGCATAAAGGCGACGCCGTTCTCTTGGAAGTAGGTCGTGGCCTCGATGGTCGTGGGCATGTTCGCGCCCTCGCCGACCACCTTGCAGCCGTTGGCGACGAGCGCCTGGGCGTCCTCGAGCAGCAGCGTGTTCTCGCGGGCGCAGGGCAGGGCGATGTCGCAGGGCAGCTGCCACACGCCGCGGCCGTCGCCCTCGTGCCACACGGCACCGGGCTTCTCGTCAACGTACATGGCGAGCGTGACGCCCTTGTCGTGGCCGGAGCGCTTCTGGTTGTAGACGTGCTCGAGCACGGAGTAGTCGATGCCGTCGGGATCCTCGACCCAGCCGTGGGTGTCGGAGCAGGCCAGCACCTTGCCGCCGAGCTGCGCGACCTTCTGGACGGCATAGATAGCAACGTTGCCGGAACCGTGAACGACGACGTTCTTGCCCTCGAAGGAGTCGCCGCGGCTCTTGAGGTACTCGTCCACAAAGTAGACCAGGCCGTAGCCGGTGGCCTCGGTACGGGCGAGCGAGCCGCCAAAGGAGAGGCCCTTGCCAGTGAGGACGCCGGTCCACTCGTTGGTCAGGCGCTTGTACTGACCGAACATGTAGGCAACCTCGCGGCCGCCAACGCCAAGGTCGCCGGCGGGAACGTCGGTGTTGGGGCCAATGTGGCGATAGAGCTCGGTCATGAAGGACTGGCAGAAGTGCATGATCTCGTTGTTGGACTTGCCCTTGGGGTCAAAGTCGGAGCCGCCCTTGCCGCCGCCCATGGGAAGGGTGGTCAGGCTGTTCTTGAGGATCTGCTCCAGGCCCAGGAACTTAAGCATGCCCAGGGTGACCGTCGGATTAAAGCGCAGGCCGCCCTTGTAGGGTCCAATGGCAGAGTTGAACTCGACGCGGTAACCGCGGTTGACCTGAACCTTGCCCTGGTCGTCGACCCAGGGAACACGGAACATGACGATGCGCTCGGGCTCGACGAGGCGCTCAAGCAGGGCGGCCTCCTCGTACTCGGGGTGGGCGTCGAGCGCCGGCTGGATGGTGCCGAGGATCTCGGTCGCGGCCTGGATGAACTCAGGCTGCTCGGGATAGCGGGCCTTGAGCTCGTCGAGAACTTTCTGCGTGTAGCTCATGCTTCCTCCAATTGATGGAAAAGAAAGGTGTCGTTCGCGGCGCCCCATGCGCCGCGAGCTTTATCGAGTATGGATAATATCGCACTGTTGCAGCAAAGTTTCGCATAAGCCGACGAGCAGATGTTTCGTTTTGATTACGATGCAGGTAGAAGCGTTTTTGAGCACCCGACGTACAAATCGCGTGTTTCGAAGCTGTTTCGTCCACGT
>URUW01000138.1 GCA_900551205.1 uncultured Collinsella sp.
GGGCTCAGGTGCAGGCTCGGGCTCCGGTTCCGGCATGGGCGCGGGCTCGGGCTCAGGCTCAGGCTCAGGCTCAGGCACGGGCGCGGGCTCGGGCTCGGGCGCAGGCGCCGGCGCCGCAGCGGAATCGGATACGGGCGCTGCGTCGGCGCTAAAACCAGCCGGAGCAGACTTCTTCTCAAACGGCAGCACAAAAGTCAGGACGTCGTCCTTGTCCTCGTCGGCCCACTCGCTTGCGTAGCGCGCAACCCAATAGCCAACGGCACGGTGCTTGAGCATCTTGCCAAAGACCGTGAGGAATACCGTGACAAACGCCGTCAGCACCAAGAACAATACGAGCGTGATGCCACCGCCGGTAACAAGCGCCTCAATAGCCGAAGGACGGTAGTAGTAGCTATACATACCGACAGAGGCAATGGTGCCAAAGACGAACGTCAGGATCCAGGTGACAACGTTGGCGACCAGGCCCGTCAAAAACTCGGGAAGGAACGAAGCGCAGAACAGTTTGGTCTTGTTGTGCTTAAAGGCCGCCCAGACCTTATCGAGCGAAAACGCGCTCTCGACACGACCGGTCACCGCAAAGTGCATCACGGCAATGTCGGCGAACATCTTAAAGAAGACCCCCAAGACCGCCGTGGCAATCATAGCCAGGACAAGCAGGCCAAGCGAGCCGAACAGCGCTGCCTCGAGTGCATAGGAGCCGTAATACGAATACGAGCCCGCGGCGCCAATTACCACGCTCTCCACCAGCGAAAGCACTACACCGATAACGGGAATGGCAGCGATAACCTCGAGCACGACCGAGATAACGCTCGAAAAGACTCCGAGGCCAAACGACGTGGAACGCATGAGTGGACGATCCATACCGTCATCAACCTTGAGCGACAGATCGCGACCCCACTCAATACCAAAGCCGGAACCACACACGCTCGCAATGCAAGCTGCCAAAAAGCCGATGGCAGCCGCGATACCGCCGATAACGGGAATGAACAGCACGAGCACCGACACAACACAAATCAGCGCCGGCAAAAAGGCGATCTGGCACACGCGCTGCAGCACGCCCGGCGTCTTGGTCATGTCCTCAAACGCCTGAGCCACACAGCCCTTGGACGCATTCGCCACGGGCGGTTGCGGAACAAACTGCTGGGGCTGACCCTGAGGGGCAGGGGCTGCGGCACCGGCATTGGGGGCACCACACGCACCACAGAACTTATCGTTGTCGCCCATGGGGGCACCACACTGCGAACAGAACATCGAGATCATCCCTTCGTATCTTGAGCGAATCATCTGGATCGCAAACGATGTCTTTGGCATCATTATCACCCAATGTGGGGACAAATACTCCAACATGACGCATTTGCAATGCGCAGGGCGCTATTCGATTGTTTGATAAGCTCGACCGCGTTAGTTCGTTCCGCGGAAACCCTTGCCGACGATCTCGGAGCTGTCGACGATCGTGATAAAGGCACCCGGATCGATCTCGCGAGCGTAGCGACGCAGCTGCACGGCCTCGCGACGACTCAGCACGCTCATGATCACCGTCACGCACTTGCCCGAGAAGGCGCCGTAGCCGCGGCTGATAGTCGCCGTGCGGTTGAGATGTTTGACGATAAACTCCTCGACCTTAAGGGGCTCGGAGCAAATGACCGTGCAGACTTTGCGCAGGTGAATGCTCTCGATGGCCTTGTCGACCACGAGCGTCTTGGCAAACAGGCCAAGCACGCAATACAGACCGACGCGCGGGCCGTACAAGAAGGCCGCGATGGTCACGATGCCGATATCGACCAACAGCAGGGCGCGGCCAATCTCGAGCGTCGTGCGACGTTTGAGGATCATGGCGAGAATGTCCGTGCCGCCCGTCGAGGCACCAATATCAAAGACGATAGCGCTGCCGAGCGCCGGCAGAATCACGGCAAAGCACAGGTCGAGCCACATATCGCCCGTCATCGAGACATCGGTCGGAATAAAGAGCTCAAACAGCGAGACATAGGCGGACAGCGCAAACGAGGCGAAGACGCTCCACAGGATTGCCTTGCGCTCCAAAAAGATAAAGCCCAGAACGACCAGGACCGCATTGATAATCCACATAAAAACGCCGACGGGCAGGGTCGGGAACAGCGTGGACAGAATGACCGACACGCCCGAGGTGCCGCCAAAAGCAAAGTGATTAGGGGTTTTAAACGCAACGATGGCAAAGGCCGTGAGGATCAGGCCCAAATTGAGCTCGGCAAAAAAGCGCGGAAAGCCCGGCTCCTGACTGCGCTTGCGACCAGCGCGCTCGCCCCGCTCGATAACATCGCGATCGACCACGCGCTCCATCGGCACCACGGGAGGACGATGCACCTCCTCGGCAGCACGCGACGCCGCCTCTGCCGCAGCGGCCTCAATTGCCCATGCCTTGCTTTCTGTTTCGTGCTCGTCGGCCATTACGGCAACCCCTCGTTAACAATTTGGAAACAATGCGCCCATTAGAGTAACGCGGAACGTGGGGATTGCAACCCTTAGTTAGACGAGCGGTATGACTATATCGGGAGCGTACAAAAACGGCCGGCCACGCTTTTGCTTGCGCGGTCGGCCGTTTAATGTTTTCGCAGATAAAACCTGCCAAAACAAACCTGTCCCTTTTTGGAAGGTTATTCGTGCTGGCTGGTGCGGTGCTCGTACTCCTCGGGGGTGATGACATCCTCGATGCGCAGGTTGACGCCCGCCACCTCAAGGCCGGTCATCGCGGCAAGGCGCTCGGTGACACGTGCCTTAACATCGTCGAAGATCGCGGGCGCATAGGCGCCGTACTCGATGATGACGGAAATGTTGACGACCACGCGATTATCGTCGGTGACCTCGACCGTCACGCCCTTGGTCAGATTCTCGGCACCAAACTGCTCCTGCACAAAGTGCATGAGGTTACCCTTCATGCCCAGAACGTGCGGAACCTCGCGGGTGGCCATGGCAACGATCTTCTCGATCACGCCGTTGGAATAGGTCAGCGAATCCTCGGACTCATCCGCTTCCTCGTCGTCCTCATCCGTATCGGACTCGGCCTCGACGAGAGCCTCATCCTCGAGCGTCACATCCTCTGCTTCGGCGACGACCGCCTCGTTCTCCTCGAGCTCGGTATCGGCTACATCGACCTTCGTATTAAAAGCCATGGTTCCTCCTTATGCCTGCCGCGGATGCGACAGTCGAATACATATTAGCGGCCGCTAAACAGACGGCCGAAGAAGTTGACGATCCCGTTCTCGCCGTCGCGAATTTGGCCGATCACAGCGCCGATCAGCACGAAGAATGCAATGACGAGCGTGTCCCACAGGCCCAACGTGAGCACCAACACGGCGAGGATAAAGCCAGCGACGGCACCGAGCGTGGTGTTGGGATGACGCACAGCATAGCTCCAGATGGCAGCGCCCGTACCCTTGATGAGACCCATAGCCTCGTCAAAATCCGCGGCTGCCGCGTCTTGTAACTCGGTTGCCTCTGCTTTGGAATCAACAGGTTCGCTCGCCGACGTGGCGCTCTGGTCAATCGTCAGGCGCGGCGTACGAGCGGTCTTATCTTGATTGGTATCACTCACCGGAAACCTCCACGGTCTGGACGGTAGTCTTGGACGGCAAAAAACGGACACGCGCGGTCGTACCCGGCGTGCCGAGCATGGTGTCGCAGGCCTTCTCGATGCGCTGCTGCATCGAGGTGGCAAGAGCGGCAACGTCCTTATCATCGAGCGCGATGGCCTCGACCTTAAAACGGACGTGCGAATCGTCGGGGCCTTGGACGCGGGCCTCGATATGCTCAACCATCACGCGGTCGTCGCGCTCGGCAGCAGCCCTGGCGCACGAAGAAAGCGCCGCAAGGGTAACCTCGATATTGCACTCCCCCGCCGGATGCACGCAGGACGGCTCGCGACGGGCGAACATCAGGCGGAAAAAGCTCAGCAGTACGCCAAGCGCCACGACGCCGGCGCACACCGTCACGACGATGCGCGGCATGGGGTCGCGCATCAGCAGCATAAAGCGATACGTATACGGCCCCCAAAACTGGCAGACAAGCGTACCCAGCGCCACGATGGTGGCGGCAAGATACACGATCGCTAGGGCTCGTTTGAGTACGCGCACGCGGCGCTCCCTTCAAATCTCGGCTCTCGAAATGCAAAACGGTTCGCATCATTATAAAAGAGCCGGGTCCGGTGCTCTACGCACGCGGATCCGGCTCATCTATTCCACGAGGCTTGCATGCTCGCTTCATTATGCCCAGATATGCACGGCTCAATCCGTGCTGGCGCTACTCCTCCTCGAGGGCAGCGATGACCTCGTCGGTCATGTCCATGGTGCTGTAGACGTCCTGGACGTCGTCGAGCTCCTCAAGACGGTCGATGAGGCGCTGGACCTTCTTGGCGTCGGCGCCGGAAACCTCGGTCGGGGTGGTCGGGACCATGGTGGTCTCGGAGCCCTTGACCTGGACACCCTGCTCCTCGAGCGCCTTGGAGACAGCCATGACCTCGTTGGCAGCAGTCCAGACGATCCACTCCTCGCCGGCATCCTCGTAGTCCTCGCCACCGGCCTCGGCGATAGCCATCATGAACTCATCCTCGTCACCGGCAGCACCGTTGGCGATCATGGTCTCCTTCTTGGCGTTCTCATCCAGGATCTCCTTGGCGACGACGATCTGGCCCTTGCGCTCAAACTGGAAGGCGACGGAGCCGGAGGTGCCCAGGTTGCCACCAGCGTGGGAGAAGGCGGAACGGACATCAGCGGCGGTACGGTTGCGGTTGTCGGTCAGGCAGTCGACGTAGACGGCGACACCGGCGGGACCGTAGCCCTCGTACACGATGTTCTCGTAGACGGCGGCGTCAGCACCCGAACCAAAAGCCTTGTCGATAGCGGACTTGATCTTGTCCTTAGGCATGGACTGAGCCTTGGCCTTGGCAACGGCAGCGGCGAGGCTGGCGTTGTTCTCGGGCAGCGGGTCACCGCCGAGACGGGCAGCAACAGTGATGTTGCGGCTGAGCTTGGAGAAGAGGGCGGAACGCTTGGCGTCCTGCGCGCCCTTACGATGCTTGGTTGTGGCCCACTTAGAGTGTCCGGACATACGTGTCTCCTATCGGTTTCGACCTAAAGCCCAGCGCAGATGCTCGGGCAATATAAACAAACGTCGTTATGATATACCTACTAGCCTGCGAGATAAACCCCAAAATGAAGGCGTCGTGATGATACAGCCCCTTGGTGCAAGGGGTTGGTGCAAAGTAACCTGTCCCCTTTGCACCAAATTAGGACCAGA
>URUW01000139.1 GCA_900551205.1 uncultured Collinsella sp.
CAAGAACTGGGGTGGGTAAAGGGACTCGAACCCTCGACCTACGGGACCACAACCCGTCGCTCTAGCCAACTGAGCTACACCCACCGTGTCCTGTGCGCTTCGCGCTCGACTATTATTGCAAGGAACGCCACGCGATGCAAGCCCCAATTTTCAAGAATTTTGAAAAGAGTTTTTCGAGCCCGTTTCGAGCAAATCCCACCGGTTCCATAGGAGTAAACTTGCTCCACCCAATGCTCGAAAGGATAGGCATGAAAGAACTCTCCAACCGCACGGCGGCGTTTACCGATTCGGTCATCCGCCGCATGACGCGCATCTCCAACAAGTATGGTGCCGTCAACCTGTCGCAGGGCTTCCCCGATTTCGATCCCCCGGCGCAGATGCTCGATAGCCTCAGCACCATTGCCACCGACCCCAAGCCGCTTTACCACCAGTACTCCATCACCTGGGGCTCCCAGGCCATGCGCGAGGCGCTTGCCGCCAAGCAGGAGCACTTTATGGGCATGCCGATCAACCCCAACGAGAGCATCGTGGTCACCTGCGGCTCCACCGAGGCCATGATGGCCGCCATGATGACGGTCACGAACCCCGGCGACAAGGTCGTCATCTTCTCGCCATTCTACGAGAACTACGGCGCCGACACGATCCTTTCGGGTGCGGAGCCTATCTACGTGCCGCTCAACCCGCCCACCTTTGACTTTGACCGTGAGGTCCTGGAGGCGGCCTTCCGCGACAACGATCCCAAGGCGATCGTTCTATGCAACCCGTCCAACCCCTGCGGCAAGGTCTTTACCCGCGAGGAGCTCACCCTTATCGCCGACCTGTGCAAAAAGTATGACGCCTACTGCATCACCGACGAGGTCTACGAGCACATCGTCTACGCGCCCCACGAGCACGTGTACATGGCCACGCTGCCCGGCATGTTTGAGCGCACCATCAGTTGCAGCTCGCTATCCAAGACCTACTCCATCACCGGCTGGCGCCTGGGCTACACCATCGCTCCTGCCGAAATCACCGAGCGCATCAAAAAGGTTCACGACTTCCTCACCGTGGGCGCCGCCGCTCCCCTGCAAGAGGCCGTCGTCACCGCCCTCAACTTCGACGACAGCTATTACCAGGAGGTCCTCGACCTCTACACCGCCAAGCGCGACCTATTCTGTCAGGGACTCGACAGCATCGGACTCACGCACAACGTGCCGCAGGGCGCCTACTACGTGATGATGGATATCTCGGAGTTTGGCTATAACAGCGACCTCGACTTCTGCGAGGATTTGGCCTCCAAGGTGGGCGTGGGCGCCGTGCCCGGCTCGAGCTTCTTCCGCGAGCCCGTCAACCATCTGATTCGTTTCCACTTTGCCAAACGAGACGAGACGCTTAACGCGGCACTGGAGAACCTCAAGTCTCTGCGTGATAAAATCGAACCGCGCGGGTAAGGACGGTCAGTAACTAAAGGCACTAAAGAAACCTCGTGAACCCGTTGGGCCACGAGGTTTCTTTTTATAGCGACCTCATTTATTTTTTTGAGCGCTATACTTTAGTCACGGAGCAACTCGTCCCAGAGAGGAATACTATGGCAGAGCAGCTTATCGGAGCGCTCGAGGCCGGCGGCACCAAGATGGTCTGCGCCACGGGCTATGCAGACGGTATGGTCCTGGAGTGCGAGCAGATCGCGACCACGACCCCGCAGGAGACCGTCGAGGCCGTCAACGCATGGTTTGCGAACAAGGGCATCGCCGCGCTGGGCATCGGCGCCTTTGGCCCCACCGCAGTCAACCCCGCCTCGCCCCAATACGGCAAGATCCTGGAGACGCCCAAAACGGCATGGCGCTACTTTGACCTGCTGGGCACCATCCAAAACGAGCTCAATATTCCCTGCGGCTACGACACCGACGTCAACGTCGCCTGCCTGGGCGAGGTCACCTTTGGTTGCGCCCAGGGCCTCACGGACGTGGTGTATCTGACCATCGGTACCGGCGTGGGCGCTGGCGTGCTCTCGGGCGGTAAGCTCGTGCACGGCATGATGCATCCCGAGGCCGGTCACATCCTGGTCACGCGCGACCCGCGCGACACCATTGGCGAGCACAGCGCCTGCCCCTTCCACGACAACTGCCTCGAGGGCCTCATCGCCGGCCCCGGCGTTAAAAGGCGCTGGGATGGCAAGAGCGCCGGAGACATGGCCGATGACCCGGAGGCCATGGATCTGCTCGCCGGCTATCTGGCGCAGGCGCTCATGACCTACATCCTGTGCTATGCGCCGCAGAAGATCGTCATCGGCGGCGGCGTGGCCGACCACACCCCCATCGTGCCGCTCGCGCGCAAGAAGTGCGCCGAGATGCTCAACGGCTATATCGTCACGCCCGAGGTCAACGACATCGATACCTACATCGTCAACAACAGCCTCGAGGGCAAGCAGGGCATCATGGGCTGCCTGGCCCTAGGCGCACAGGCGCTTCAGTAACAGACGCACCCACAGGGCGTGGCGCACCCGGCAAATCCGACCTATGGAACGACGCCGCCACACCTCATATAAGCCCTCCAATAAAAAAGGCCGCCTAGGACCAAACAATGCGTCCTTAGGCGGCCTTTTTGGCGCACATCAGCGACCGTAAGAGATATCGGAGCACAACGCCCGTTGCCGCACCACAGCAGTCGATCATCACATCGGTGATCATGCCGGCGCGTCCCGGCACAAAGAGCTGAATCGTCTCGTCGATCGAGGGAATCAGCAGCAGGAACACCGCCGTGGGCAGCAGCACGTCAAAGGTGCGCCGGCCCTCAAAATCAAAGGCGTGCGTTGCCAAGATGCCGAGCACCATATACTCGGTAAAATGCGCGCACTTGCGAACAACAAAGTTGGTCACCCATTCATATGGAAGTCCCACGCCGTGCAGGAAACCGCGGATAGCTTCCATGACCGTTAGGCTCAGCGAGCCCGACCCCGAGCCGGGAACCAGCGAATTGCCCCAGATCAAGAGCGCCATCAGGCAGGTTACGACCGCCCATTTTCGATTGATCTTAACCATGCAGAAGTTATGCCTCCGCACGGAGCGGCGCGAAGCTGGCGGTACCGCCCTCGATAACGCTCAGATAAGCACGGCCCGTACGCTTGGCGGTAGAGGACTGAAGACGCTCGATCTCTTCCTCGAGGATCTGATTGACGCGCTCGTGACGACGATTTTCCATAATGCCGGCGGCAATAGCCTCGGCCCGCTCGATGCTCTCACGCGAGATACGGGCAGTATCCTCGGGGAACACAGCGCTGTGACGGCCGACATAGGCGGGGGCAGCAGGCTGAGGGGCAGCGACGGGAGCGGGGGCTGAAACAGGAGCAGGCTCGTCAATCTCATCCAGAATCGCGGTGGCGGCGGCCCACATACCCTCGTGGCCCGAGTAATCGGCCATGGGGACATCAACCTCGAGCGAGGCGTCCGGAAGGTCGCCGGTGTCGATGCGATCTTGGGCATCAATCGATGCGGTGATGGCTGCAGGCTCATCGAGGTCATCGAGATCGATGCCCGCGGCACCGGAGATGATAGGCATGCTGGCGAGGTTTGCATTGTACGGCGCAGCCTCAGCCGCCTGCTGCTGGGCAGGAGCGCCCCAAAGCGAGCTTTCGGCGGCACGGCGGGCGGCAACAGCCTCCTCGTCCGCGGTCATGGCTTCATCAACGTACGAATTATCGGCAGAAGCGTTCGCGTCCGCCGAGGTAGCGCTGTAGGCGTTATTGACCGCCGCATTGGCAACGAGTGCCACGAAAGCCGCCGTGCTGCCCGCAGGGGCGGCCTGGGAGCCCGACACGGCGCGTGCCGCGGCGGCGATATCATCGCGATTGAAGGAGCCGGTCTGCCCGCCGTTGGTGAGCTCGTCGATGGCGACTTGATAGACGTCGCGCGAGCGTGCAGGGTCGCAGCTCACCGGCGAATCGTCGTCGAGCATGCTGTCGATCATGGACCAAGCCTCGGCCTCGTCCATAGCATCTGCGGCTCGAGCGATGGTAGGGACACCATCATCGGCATGACGGCGCTGGAACGCACCAGTCAGGCCGGAAAGGAATGCCGAGGTAGACTGCTCCGACTGAGCCTGAGAAGCAGAAGCCGCAGCGTACGGAATCGCATCCTGCTGCTGAGCTGGAATCGAGGCGGTCTTGAACTCGCTTTGATGCTGATTGAGATTGGCGGCACCGCCCATGGCATCGGGCTGGAACAGACGCTCTTCACGCTGCGCACGATACTCGGAGATACCCAGCGAGGCGGCATAGATACCCACGCCCGCCACCGCGCCCACGGCGAAGGGAACTGCACCCGCCACGACCGTCTCGTTCACCGACGAAAACGGCAGCGTCGCGGCATACATAACCACGGGAGCGGCAAGGCCGATCCCGCACGAAAGTCCGGCAAGGACTGCTCGTTGTGTTGCATCAGAAGAAGCCATGAGCTCTCCCCATCTTCCAGCACCCAAATCGCATCATTCAGTTGGCTGCGCGAGAGAAGATGAAGCGGGGCTATGCCCCAAAGCAACGGTATATGGTTCGTTTCATCTGCGTTTTCCGTCGCGAAGCTTAAAAGTTATTATGCGAAACCGTCCTGTCGATTGCAAGTGACGATGTCGGATTGAAACGGGAAACCTGCTGCTCGTCGGTCTTACGGTCAAAAATAAGCGCGGAGCGGCGCTATAGAAAAGGGCCGAGGCTCAAAGCCCCGACCCTTTATCGCATTGATGACTATCGCTGCGCGTGGATGACAACCTAGAACGTCTGCTCGTAGTCGCTGTGTTTTTTGGCCGAACGCACCAGGAACTCCTGGTTGGTGTTGGTGCCCTTAAGACCCTTGATAAACGATGCGGCTGCGCGCTCGGTGTTGTTCATGCCGGCAAGAATGCGACGCAGACCAAAGACAAACGGACGCATCTGCTCGTCGACCAACAGGTCCTCGTTACGCGTACCGGAGGCAACGGGGTCGATAGCCGGGAAGATGCGGCGGTCGGCCAGGTCGCGGTCGAGCTTAAGCTCCATGTTGCCGGTGCCCTTGAACTCCTCAAAGATGACTTCGTCCATCTTGGAACCGGTGTCGATGAGGGCAGAGGCCAGGATGGTAAGCGAGCCACCGTTCTCGATATTGCGGGCTGCACCCAGGAAGCGCTTGGGCGGATATAGGGCCGCCGAATCGACGCCGCCCGAAAGGATGCGGCCCGAGGCGGGCGCCGCCAAGTTGTAGGCGCGGGCGAGGCGCGTGATGGAGTCGAGCACCACCACGACGTCGCCACC
>URUW01000140.1 GCA_900551205.1 uncultured Collinsella sp.
TACCCGGGCAAAACCACCACAAAGGTGCCTGTCCCCTTTGCGGTGGCTTGGGGCCGTGCTACTCACCGAGCATCTCTTTGAGCTTGGCTGCCACGGCGTGACCCAGGCTCTCGTGGCTTTCGGGCATCATATGCAGATAGTCGATATCGCCCGGCTCGGCAAACTCGGCGGCATTCAAAAAGTCGCAGCCAAACTGCTCGGCCACGTGCGCATAGTACTCGCCAAAATGCTCAGATGCCTCAACGGAATGCTCGTCAAAGTCGGTCATATACACATCGGCGATCTGCGGCTTGATCTTGATAGGAGCCATCAGCAGGATGCGCGGGCAAGGCGCAGCGTCGGTCCACGGAAACGCGCGGACGGCGCGAATCAGCGCCATGGCGCCACGGGCGATATCGGAAGCTGTCACGTTAAAGACCGTCTTACAGTCGTTGGTGCCCAGCATGATCACAATGGCGTCCAGCGGCTTATGGGCCTCGAGCAGCATCGGAAGCGCGCGAATACCGTTGAGGTTAGTGTCCAGATGGCACATGTCGTCGCGTACCGTCGTGCGGCCGTTGAGGCCTTCTTCAATTACATGCCAGCCCTCGCCTAAGTCACGTTGGACCACGCCACACCAGCGCACATCCTGCGCATAGCGCACCGCGGTACCGTCGCGCATGCCCGCCGGATCGTAACCATAGGTGTTGCTGTCACCAAAGCACAGAACGTTTTTCATCGTAAGCTCCCCACTCAATAAAAAGCCGACAGGAGCAGCCTCTCCCGTCGGCTCGGTATATCGCATCACGAGCACCGTTTACAGGTACTTGCGCCAGTCGTCGTCATCCTCGTCATCCTCGGCAGCGGCCTGAGCCTGCTCGGCGGCACGGGCGACTGCGGCGCGGGCGGCAACCTGAGCATAGGACTCCTCGTTTCGCTCGGGGAAGTTTGCCAGCACGTGCTCGAATTTGGCGAAGTCCTCGTCCCAGCGCGTAGAGGGCACGGCAAAGAAGACCTGCTTGACCTTGAAGTCGCCCGATGCGAGCTCCTTGCGGAAGAGCTCGGCCACGGCCTCGGCATCAAAGCCGTTGTTGTCGCAGCCCCATGCGCCCAGCACGAGCTTCTCGCGACCCAACTCGTCGCAGATGGCGAGCACAAAGCGAATGCGGTCGCGCAGGGCATCCAGCAGAGCATCGTCGCTCACGCGATACTCCTGGCGGGCGCGCTTAACGTTGGGCGCGGCGGCCACGATCACGTCGGCGTATGCATGCACGTGGTTGCGGTCGAAGCGCACCGCAGGCACCACTAGGGCACGGTTACGATAGAGCTCGCAGTTGATGTTGCGGCGACGGTTCTCGCCGTACCACTTACGCTGCCTATCGAGAACGTTGTACAGATACGAATCGGCGCACAGCGTGGCCTCCTGGCCCAGATAACCCTGAATATATCCACCGCCCGGATTGGTAAACGAGGCAAAGGCGAGCACGGCCATGTCGCAGAACTGCGCATAGCCGCGACCGTTATCGAGGATTGCCTGCGTGGCGGAGGCATCAAGCACAGTGACCTCGGGCAGGACCGGAGCGGGCTCCTCAGCAGGCGCGGACTCAGCTTCGGCGATTTCCTCGGCAGGCTCCTCGACGGGCTCGGGCGCCGCCTCGGTCTCGGCAGTCTCCGCGTTCTCGACGTCCTCGGCGACCTGCTCTTCGGCGGCCACAGCACTCTGAACCTTGGCCTTCATCGCCGCGACAAAGCCGGCAGGCATACCGTCAAACTCGCGAACACCGGCGAGCGAACGCTCGATATCCTTGGCGCACGCTTCGGACACAGTTGCCACGTGACGCTCGGCGGCCTTGGCACGGGCCTCGCGCTTGGGATTGGGCTGACCCGCTCGGTTGGACCTGCGGTTACGGTTCCTGTTGTCGACATCTGCCATGAGTGGTCACCTTTCCTGTCGCTGCCGCTTTCGGTTTTTCCCATCCATGATACCCCGCCACGTACAAAAAAGACGGCCCCGAAGGACCGCCTTTCGCATTGATTTACGCACGCGGCAAGCACCGCTGCAACTCGCCGCTAGTCGCGACGACCAAGGATATTCAGGATACGCAGGAACACGTTGATGATATCCACGAACAGGTTGGACGCCATGAGCACGGCGTTGGGCAGCGTGGGTGGCACCGTCGTGGCCACATAGGTGTCGTAGCCAATAAAACCGGCGAACACCACGATCACGATCAGATCGGTGATGGTCTGCGAGACGCCCATGAACATCAGCACGATCTCAACCAGAATAGTGGCGAGCAGAA
Organism: uncultured Collinsella sp.; assembly: GCA_900551205.1. Classification (GTDB taxonomy): domain Bacteria; phylum Actinomycetota; class Coriobacteriia; order Coriobacteriales; family Coriobacteriaceae; genus Collinsella. The sequence goes on from URUW01000140.1 coordinate 2,283, forward strand.
TGCCAAAACCGATGCCATATACGCGCTGGAAAAACTTGGGGAACGTCACGCCCAAAGCGCCAAAGACAAAGGTGATGGCGGCCGTGGCGATAAAGGCAGTGTTGATGGTGGGCAGGTCGTAGTTGGCAAGGCCAAATGACGCGGTCAGGCCAAAAGTGCTCGCAAAGACCACGTAACCCACGAGGGACAGGCCCACAGACTGCTTGCCCGCGGCGGCCGACATCATGACCATGCCGACGATAGTCAAAATAAACGAGCCAAAGACCAGCGGCAAAGCGGCGCCGCTCATCATCATGCGGGCAAACGCCATGGTGCTCGTAAAGTAGGCGCCGGCGCCCATGGCGCAAAAGCCCAAAAAGATCAGGGCGGACATGGCGAGATTGTACGCGCGCGGCGACATCTCCTTGGCACGGCTTGCGCCGGTCTCGATGGGGCCGTTCTGATAGCCCTGGATATCGTTCATAGTTTCGTCCTTTCAAAAAGCACCGCGACGGCGCCGTAGCTGACAAGTTTCCTGCCATTGTACCCGAACGCCACGCGTTCTTACCTGCGGCGCTCGCCCTCGAGCGTACGATCAAAAGCCCAGACCCACCAACGCATCACGTGGGCCTGCGAGCCGTCCGGCCGTCCGCACGCCTGGTCCTCCAGATACAACTCGGTCGCATGCCCGCCAAAACGAACCTTATACGTTGCCGTACGAACACCGTGAACCGTTAAGCCAAAGCCCGTGGACGAGACAATCTCGTCAATTGTAAAGCAGCGACCGTCGACCCAGCAGACGGTGACCGGCACGACTTGTCCGCCCGCGAGGATGCGAGCCACGACGTCCACATACTGCTTGTGCACGCGCCGAGTTTTGCCATCTGTCTGTCGATATTCCATGTCTCCTATTATCGAACGCATGTTTGCATATTGTAAAGCGAACAGACTGTGGTTTTGGAGTGTCGTAGCAATCGCACGTGTCCGCATGGCGTGATAGCAAAAAGAACACCCGCGGTCAACAGGGCTAATATTCAATTTTAGTGCCAAAAAATTACTTCTCCCATCAGAACTCGGCAAAGAAACCCGCAGGAGGTGATACGATTTATCATGTTTTTGTAACGTGCCTGCAAACTTCGAGAAAGCCCATATATGGACGTAACGTTCTCAACCTTCCTCGGCCAAATTGTGTCGAACCCAGTCCTTGCCGTCACCGTGATCCTCGCGTTGGGCGCCATCTTCGTCAACGGATGGACCGACGCGCCCAACGCCATCGCGACCTGCGTCACTACGCGTTGCATGCCCGCCCGCGCCGCCATTCTCATGAGCGCCGCATTCAACTTCCTCGGCGTGCTCATCATGACGCACTTTAACGCGAGCGTCGCCAATACCATCTCACATATCGTCGACTTTGGCGGAAACAGCACCATGGCGCTCGCCTGCCTGTGCGCGGCCCTGTTCTCCATCGTCGTCTACGGCGCCACAGCGTCGCGTTTTGGCATCCCCACCTCGCAAAGCCACAGCCTTATCGCCGGCCTGACCGGTGCCGCTATCGCCCTCGGCGGCGCGAGCAGCGTCAACGTCCACGAGTGGATGAAGGTCATCTACGGCCTGGCACTCTCCATCGGCCTGGGCTTTGTCATGGGCTGGGTCCTGTGCAAACTCGTCTCGATTCTTTTCGCCGCCGCCAACAGGCGACGTGCCAATGTCTTCTTTAAATACGCTCAGATCGCGAGCGCTGCGGCCATGAGCTTTATGCACGGCGCGCAGGATGGACAGAAGTTCATCGGCGTGCTCTTTTTAGGCGTAGCCTTTGCCAGCGGGCAGACGAGCGTCGGCGATGCCGGCATCCCCATCTGGATTATGCTGCTGTGCTCGGCCACTATGGGTATCGGCACCAGCGTGGGCGGTGAGCGCATCATCAAGTCCGTCGGCCAGAGCATGGTTAAGCTCGAGAAGTATCAGGGCTTCTCCGCCGACCTCGCGGGCGCGGCGAACCTGCTGCTTGCCACCCTTACCGGCATCCCCGTGTCCTCCACCCACATCAAGACCTGCGCCATCATGGGCGTTGGTGCCGTCAAGCGCCTCTCGGCCATCAACTTCGGCGTCGTCAAGGACATGATGTTCACCTGGTTCTTCACCTTCCCCGCCTGCGGACTCATCAGCTTTGTCATGGCCAAGCTGTTCATGATGTTCCTCTAGTCAAACCGAACGTCCATCCGGACCGTAACACCTCGCCCACCCGTCTTCGCCTCGAAAGGACCCACTCATGGCAAAGAAACCCGATTCGTTCTACTTTGACAACTACGTCGCCTGCGCCGACCTCGCCGTCCAGGCCGCCGAGCTGCTTACCAAGATTTTCGAGAACTTCGATCCCGCAAAGATTCACGATATGCTCGACAAGATGCATGCGATCGAGCATGCGGCCGACAAGAAGCACCATGAGCTTGAGGACGCCCTGCTCACCGCCTTTATCACCCCGCTTGAGCGCGAGGATCTGGACCTGATGAGCTGCTCGCTCGACACCGTGCTCGACCGCATCGAGGGCGTCGTGCAGCGCGTCTACTTCACCAACATCCAGAGCATCCATCCCGATGCCATCGTGATCGCCCACAAGGTGACCGACGCCTGCCGCGCCATGAAAGACCTGATGGTCGAGCTGCCTAACTACCGCAAGTCCAAAACGCTGCGCGAGCTCGTCATCCAGATCAACACCATCGAGTCCGAGGCCGACGAGCTCTATATCAACGCCATGCGTAACCTGCACGTTAACGGCAAGGACCCGCTCGAGGTCATCGCTTGGCGTGACGTGTACGCCTTCCTGGAGTACTGCGCCGACTGCTGCGAGAATGTGGCCGATGTCGTGGATTCGATTGTCATGAAGAACAGTTAATTGGGGGTACATGTCCCACCGGTCGCGGGCCCGGCCACTAATAACCTTTTTCACTCCGGCTGCAAGCAGAGTCGTTCAAAAGGTTATTAGTGGCCGG
>URUW01000141.1 GCA_900551205.1 uncultured Collinsella sp.
TCGAACAGTTGTTCCTGTCAAGCAAAATTCGAACATTTGTTTGACATGGGTAGAGAGGATGCCCTGATGGCTCGCAAAATTACCAAGCGTCAGCAGCAAATTTACGACTTCATCAAGGAATATCAGCAGGAGAAGGGTTATCCGCCCAGCGTGCGCGAGATGGCTTCTGCCGTGGGCCTTTCCTCCCCCAGCACCGTGCACGCCCATCTCTCTGCCCTGGAGGCGCGCGGGCTACTCAAGCGCGATGCCACCAAACCGCGCGCCCTGGAACTCTTTAACGAGGACGGTTCCTCTGTCTCAATTTCTAAATCTGACGAGCCCACCGCACCTCGCGGAACGGTCTCGCTACCGCTCGTTGGTCGCGTCGCGGCTGGGATCCCCATTCTGGCCGAGCAGAATATCGAAGACACTTTTACTATCCCAACCGAAATCGCGACTGATCAGGGTTCCTTTATCCTTGAGGTGCATGGGAGCTCAATGATCAATGTCGGCATCTTCAATGGCGATTACATCATCGTCCGTGAACAAAAGAATGCCATGAACGGCGAAATTGTCGTGGCTATGATCGATGGTTCAGCGACCGTCAAGACGTTCTACAAGGAGCAGGGACGCGTACGCCTGCAGCCTGAGAATGACACCATGGAGCCTATCTATGCAACGAATCCCGTTATCCTGGGCAAAGTCGTCGGCTTGATGCGCCGGTTCTCGTAATGCAAAAACGCATCACCATCTTTGATACCGTCCGCGGGTTTACGATGATTTCTATGGCAGGTTTTCACGCTTGCTATGATCTTGCCTACCTGTACGGCTGGGATATGCCTTGGTTTACCCAGACTGTCTTTCAAGACGTCTGGCGCGCCAGCATCAGCTGGGTATTTTTGTTTATCGCGGGTTGGATGTGCACTCTTTCGCGCAACAATATCAAACGTGCCGCCAAATACGCCTTAGCAGCACTCGTTGTCTGGTTGGCAACAACACTTGTCTCAGTCGACGATTCGGTTAATTTTGGCATCATCTACTGCATGGCCGCATGCACCGGCATCGTGGCGTTGACCGATCCCGTCCTTAAGAAGATAACGGCGAGATGGGGCATGCCCCTATGCCTTGTGTTGTTCGCCCTCACCTGGAGCATCCCCAAAACGATCTACCCTGTCCCCTACCTGGCGTGGCTGGGATTTCCGAGCCCTGGGTTTGTCTCAGGTGATTACTACCCCATCATCCCGTTTATCTTTATGTATCTTGCAGGATACTTCGCCGCACACATAGCGCAGAGTATCGATAAGACCGTCCCTAGCTGGGCCTACGCCAACCCCCTGCCGGCGCTCGCCAGCCTTGGACGTCACGCTCTCCCCTTTTATCTGCTGCATCAGCCCATCATTCTGGGCATTTTGGAGCTCGTCTACTCGGTGCGATAACGCTCGAGCCGCGGTGCAATACGAGCCGGCAACTTCGCCACAATGCGAACGCCGTCCTCGAGATATTCCTCATGCAGAAGGGTTCCCTGCTCATGCACCAGCGTGATGAGAGCGCCCTCGCGATACGGAATATCAGCGGAAAGCAACACATCGGTGGCAGCTGCCTCGCGAGCAATGCGATCGACGAGATCGTCGAGCCCCTCGCCCGTTTGGGCCGAGAACAGAACGGCTTCCGGATAGCGACGACGGAAACTCAATCGATCAACGCTATCGAGAAGATCGATTTTATTGAATACGGTCAGCGTTAAACGCTCTCCGGCGCCGATCTCATCAAGCACGCGGTCGACAGCCTCCAGCTGCCGCTCATAGTCCTCGTCAGACGCATCTACGACTTTGAGAATTAGATCGGCACCCAAAACCTCGGACAGCGTCGATTTAAAGGCATCGACCAGACCATGGGGCAGCTTTTGAATAAAGCCGACGGTATCGGTAATCGTCATGCCGCGACCGCCGGGCAGACGATACGAACGCGTCGTCGGGTCGAGCGTAGCAAACAGCTTGTCCTGCGAAAGTACCGTAGAGCCGGTCAGACGATTGAGTAACGTCGATTTACCGGCATTGGTATAACCGGCTAACGCGACGCGAAACGCCGGTGACTCAATGCGGCTCTTGGATTGAACATCGCGACGCTGTTCAACCTGCTTGAGCTCACGACGAAGCGCAGCGATCTTATTACGAATGAGGCGACGGTCGACCTCGAGCTGACTTTCGCCCTGACCAAAACGTGAGCCGATGCCGCCGCGCGTCTGCTCCTTGGCGAGATGGCTCCACATGCCACGCAGGCGAGGCAACAAATATTGAAGCTGTGCCAGCTGTACCTGCAGGCGTCCCTCACGCGTCTGAGCATGCAGGCCAAAGATATCCAGGATCAGTGCTGTGCGATCGATAATCTTTACCGGCTCGCCCACGGCTTTCTCCAAATAGGATTGCTGCGAGGGGGGCAGGTCGTCGTCAAAAATAACGACATCGGCATCCATGCGATGCACCAGGCCGCACAGCTCTTCAACCTTACCGGAACCGATAAACGATTTAGGATACGGCTTTACCAAACGCTGCGACAAGCGTGCCACGCACTGGGCACCAGCTGTGTGGGCAAGACGCTCCAGCTCATCAAGCGAGCGATCGAGCGGCCATGCATTGTCGCGCCACTCAACACCAACTAAAATGGCACGCTCGGGCTCGGGTGCCGTGGGAACAAGGGGGAAACGGGCCATTAGGCAGCCTCAATACGATGCAGGATATCCTCAACGACCTCATTGATCGTACATTCATCCATATCAAACCACACGATACGGTCATCGCGCTTAAACCACGAAAGCTGACGCTTGGCATAACGACGCGAACGCATCTTAATGAGTTCGCGAGCCTCATCCATGCTCATCACGCCATTGAAAGCATCAATGATCTCTTTATAGCCAATTGCCTGCATCGAAGTCAGGGCATCTCCCAGCCCCTGGGCCATAAGACCGCGGACCTCATCGACAAGACCCTGCTCAAACATCAGATCGACGCGCAGATTAATGCGCTCGTAGAGCACCTCGCGATTACGCGTCAGACCAAACCATAGGGCATGATAATGCTCGCGCGGAACACTAAACTGACTTTTTTGCTGTGCATAGGAGATACCATCATCATGCATCTCGAGCGCACGAATCACACGGCGCACGTTATGGGGATGAATAACAGCAGCCGATTCTGGATCGCGCTCGGCAAGCAAGGCATGCAGTTCTTCCTCGCCAATACGCTCGGCAAGCTCCTGATAGCCCGCACGACGATCGTCCTCAAGTTCACCCGAGGGAAAGTCCATCTCATCGAGGGCGGCCTTGAGATACAGCCCCGTACCTCCGCAAAAAACCGGCAGGCAACCCGAACCAAGGAGACGTTCAACATGCGCGCGAGCGTCGGCCTGATAAAGCGCAGCAGAATATGCCACACCCGGCTCTACAATGTCGACGAGACGCAGCGGCGCCGTGCACTCATCGGGCGCCATCTTTGCGGTACCGATGTCCATGCCGCGATAGATTTGCATCGCATCGCACGACAGCACTTCGGACGAAAGACGAGCTGCCAAACGGTCGGCAACATCACTCTTACCAACCGCCGTCGGACCGACGATCGCAACGGCGGAAAGACCTGACCCGGGAGAAACCATTAGCGCGGCTCGCCCACAACGGAGCCGGACAAATACCAGGTCTTGGCAACGTCAACGTCAACATCAACGATCTTGCCAACAAGCTGATCGATGCTGTAACCCTCGGGGATAGGCGCATGCACGGTCTGATTCTTGGGACTCTTGCCCAGCAGGACCGCGTCGTTCTTTTTACTCGTTCCCTCAATGAGCGCCGGAACCACAGTATGAAGCTCACCCTGGTTATACTCGTGTGCCGTGGTCTCGATAACCTTAACCAGACGGTTGAAACGCTCGAGAATAACCTCATGCGGCGTAGGATCGTCAATCTCGGCGGCCGGGGTACCGGCGCGCTTGGAATAGATGAAGGTATAGGCCTGAGCATAGCGGACCGTCTCGGCAAGTGAGAGCGTCTGCTCAAAGTCTTCTTCAGTCTCGCCCGGGAAGCCAACGATAATGTCGGTCGAGAGCGCGATATCGGGCATGCGGTTGCGAATGCGATCGACAAGGCCCAGATAGTCCTCGCGTGTATAACGGCGATTCATCTCTTTGAGGATCCGCGTCGAACCGGACTGGACGGCCAAGTGCAGCTGCGGCATAACGGCAGGCGTCTCGGCCATGGCGTCGATGGTCTCGGGCAACAGGTCCTTGGGATGCGAAGACGTAAAGAAGATGCGCTCCACGCCCGTATCGCCCACGGCACGCAGCAGATCGGCAAAACGCGGCTTGCCAAACAGATCGCGACCATATGAGTTAACGTTTTGGCCCAACAGCGTAATCTCACGCACGCCCTGGCGTACCAAACCGGTCACCTCGTCGACAATCTCCTCGAAGGGGCGGCTCTTTTCGCGACCACGCACGTACGGCACGATGCAATAGGTGCAGAAATTATTGCAGCCTGTCATGATGGGCACCCAGGCGTGATACTGAGTCTCGCGATGCCACGGCATGCTCATGGCATCCGTATCCTCATGCTCATTGGTGCGGATATGACGCTTACCATCAAGGAACGCCTCGGCAATGAGCTCGGCCACATGCGCGATGGAATGTGTACCGAAGATGACGTTGACGTTATCGACGTTGGTGAGCAGGCCCTCGCCATCGCGCTGCGCGATGCAACCGCCAACGGCAACCACGCGCTTGCCCGAAGGCGAAGGCGGCAGGCTTTTACAGGAATTGCACTGACCGTACAGGCGAGTATCGGCGGCCTCGCGCACGCAGCACGTCATGAAGACAACGATATCGGCATGCGCAGGATCGAGCGCCATGAGGCAGCCATATGAATCAAGCAGACCGCTCACACGCTCGGAGTCGTGCTGATTCATCTGGCAGCCAAAGGTGCGGATAAAGTAGGTTTTACCGGCAAGAATATCGCGTACGGAACGCTGGTCCATGTGCATAAGTCCTAACGATGGGGAGCGAAACGAGGCAAGCAAGAGCTATGCCACAGGCTTAACATCATCCATGACGACGTTATCCATAGTAGCTCGATTGATCTGGTGAACATAGATAGAAAGGCGGATGGCCGTGCGCGACTCCCCGTTGATGAGGATGTCGGAGAACACGGGCGCGCAGG
>URUW01000142.1 GCA_900551205.1 uncultured Collinsella sp.
TCATCGTCAGCCACGACCGCGCCTTCATGGACGCCTGCGTCGACCACGTCGCCGCCCTCGAGAACCGCCGCGTGACCACCTACACCGGCAACTACAGCAGCTACCTCAAGCAGCGCGAGGACAACCTGGAGCAGATGCGCGCCAAGCGCGCCGCCCAGGAGCGCGACATCGCCCACATGCAGGTCTTCGTCGACAAGTTCCGCTACAAGCCCACCAAGGCAGCCCAGGCCCAGGAGCGCATCCGCAAGATCGAGCAGATCAAAAAGGAGCTTGTCATCCTACCCGAGGGCCACAAGCACATCGACTTTAAGTTCCCCGACCCGCCGCGCTCTGGCGACATGGTCGTGGGCCTGGAGGGCGTCTCCAAGTCCTACGGCAACAAGCACATCTACAGCGACATCGACCTCAAGCTCTACCGCGGCGAGCACGTGGCGCTCGTCGGCCCCAACGGCGCTGGCAAGTCCACGCTCATGAAGATCCTCGCCGGCCTGGAGCCGCCCACCACCGGCACCCGGGACCTGGGCACCAACGTGGGCGTGGCCTACTACGCCCAGCACGCGCTCGAGGGCATGACCGAGTCCAACACCGTCCTGCAAGAGATCGACACCGTCACGCCCAAGTGGACCGTGCCACAGCAGCGCAGCCTACTGGGCGCCTTCCTGTTTAGCGACAACGATTCCATCGAGAAGCAGGTTCGCGTCCTCTCCGGCGGCGAAAAAGCGCGTCTGGCCCTGGCCAAGATGCTCGTGGCCCCCGAGGCGCTCCTGTGCCTGGACGAGCCCACCAACCACCTAGACATCGACTCGGTGGACATGCTCGAGAACGCCCTGCAAAACTTCCCCGGCACCATCGTGCTGATCAGCCACGACGAACACCTGGTGCGCGCCGTGGCCAACCGCGTGATCGACATCCGCGATGGCAAGGTCACGGTCTATGACGGCGACTACGACTACTACCTCTACAAGCGCGAGGACCTCGCAGCCCGTGCCGCCGCCGAGACGGCAGGGGAGAGTGCGCCGGCCACGGCCAAGTCCACCAAAGCCAGCGCCGCCCAGGCCGACACCCCCGCAGCTGCCCCCAAACCCGCCGAGGGCAAAAAGACCAAGGAGCAAAAGCGCGCCGAGGCCCAAGCCCGCGCAGCGCTCAATAAAAAGCTCAAGGGCGTGCGCAACCAGCTCAAGAAGATCGAGACGGAGCTCGACAAAAAGCGTGCCCGCTATGACGAGCTTATGGAATTGATGGCAAGCGAAGAGCTTTATGCCGATCAAGACAAGTTCAACGCCGCGCTGGGGGAATATAACGGCCTTAAGCAAGAGCTACCCAAGCTCGAGGACGAATGGCTGGAGCTTTCCACCCAGATCGAAGAGGAGACCACGCGTGAACTCTCGTAAGGCCGCTGCCGTGGCGATGAGCATCATCGCCATCGCCTGTCGCATCTGCGGCATCTTTATGAGCGCGATGACCGTGCTGCTGTGCTTTAGCGGCCTCACCGCCAAGCTGCAGATCGTAGGCTTTGTCGTCGAGCTTTCGCGCGCACTGCCGAGCGCCATCGCCGGCTATGGCGTCATCACGTCGCCCTTTGGCGGCGTGTTCCGCCTGGATTACGCCATCGTCGCCGTGATCCTGTTTGTGATCGACTACCTGCTCACGCGCGCCTCGCGCCGCGTCCGCTAGGGGAGCGCTATGTCCAGCAGCTACCTCATGAACCTGCTCGCCAGCGCCGTCGCCGTCATCGTGGGCATCGTGATCCACGAGAGCGCACACGCCGCCGCGGCCTGGGCGCTCGGCGACAAGACGGCCCGTTCGCGCGGCCGCGTGTCGCTCAACCCGCTTAACCATATCGACCCGTTTGGCACCATCATCCTGCCGCTGCTCATGCTCGCGGCCGGCGGCCCGGTGTTCGCCTTCGCCAAGCCCGTGCCCGTCTACCTTAACAACCTCAAGCACCCCAAGCGTGACGAGGTCCTGGTGAGCGCAGCCGGCCCCGCATCGAACATCACGCTCGCGTGCCTCGCTGCCGCCCTCATGCACGCGGCATATGGCAGCCTCTATACCGGCATGTCCTTTGCCATGGCGTCACATATCATGAACTTCGGCGCCACGTTTATCGTGGTCAACCTGTCACTCGCGTTCTTCAACCTCATCCCGATCCCGCCGCTCGATGGCTCGTCGATCATCGTGCCGTTCCTCAAAGGCAAGGCGCTCGCCAATTACTACCGCCTGCAGCAATACGCCATGCCCATCCTCATCATCGTGCTGTATCTGCTGCCCATGTGGACTGGCATTGATGTGATCGGCCGCTATTTCGACGTTACCGTGTATCCGCTGGCCGAGTGGCTGCTCAACTTCGCAATCGCCGGCATCTAAGGTAAACTTACAGGTCGACCGCGCAAAACGGTCGCAACATGCACCCAAACCGCGCCGCGAAGGCGCCGTCAAAGGAGGTCGAAGATGTCGTATCGCGTGTCGACGCAGGTCTACAGCGGGCCGTTCGACCTGTTGCTGCAGCTGGTAACCCGCCAAAAAGTAGATATCGGCGCCATCTCCATTAGCGAGGTGGCCGAGCAGTACCTTGCCGAGGCCGAGCGCATCGAGGCGCTGGACCTGGACGTGGCGAGCGACTTTTTGCTGGTCGCGGCAACCCTTTTGGACATCAAGGCCGCCTCTCTGGTGCCGCAGGAGGCCCCGCGCAAAGTCGATGACGACGATGACGAGTTCGACGAAGACCTCGAGGAACTCAGCGCGCTCGACGGCGACGCCTTGCGCGAGGTCCTGATCCAGCGCCTGATTGCCTACAAGCAGTTTAAAGGCGCGGCTGCGGCCCTCGGTGCCCGCATGCAGGCCGAAAGCCGTATGCATCCGCGTGTGGCCGGCCCCGACCCTGAGTTCCTAGGGCTCATGCCCGACTATCTGGCTGGCATCACCCTGCGCGGCCTGGCCGTTATCTGTGCCGACCTGGACGGCAAGCGACAGACCTTCTTGCTGGAGGCCGAGCACGTGGCACCGCATCGCGTGCCGCTCGACCTGACCGTGGCCTCAGTCGACCGCTTTACCATGGCGCACCAGACCTGCACCTTCCGCGAGCTGCTGGACGGCGACGCCACCACCGAGCAACTCGTCGTCACCTTCCTGGCCATGTTAGAGCTCGCAAAGCGCGGTTCGCTCACGCTGAGCCAGGACGAGATCTTCGGAACCATCTGCATCAACCGAGTCGAGGGCGCCGAGGCATACGTGCCCGGCGAGGGCCCCGAGCTCACCGAATAGGAGCAGCAACCATGTCAACCCTTTCAACGCTGGAGGCAAACAGCCTCAAAGGCGCCCTCGAGGCGCTGCTGCTGGTGTCGAGCGACCCGGTGAGTGCGCCCGCGCTCGCCGGCGCACTGGATATCGCCCCCGGCGAGTGCGCATCGCTGCTCGCCGAGCTCAAGGTTGAGTACGAGGAGGCCAACCGTGGCTTTCAGCTGCGTGAGGTCGCCGGCGGCTGGCGCCTGTTTACGCACCCCGCCTACCACGACGTGGTCGAGGCCTATGTGTTGAGCTGGGACACGCAAAAGCTGTCGCAGGCCGCGCTCGAAACACTGGCCGTCATCGCATACCACCAGCCCGTGACGCGCGAGGTGGTCAAGGGCATCCGCGGCGTCAATTCCGACGGCGTCATCGCGTCGCTCGTGGACAAAGGTCTGGTGCGCGAGCTCGGACGCGACCCCCAGCGCGGTCAAGCCATCATCTACGGCACGACCAACGCCTTCTTGGAAAAGTTCGGTCTGCGCTCCACCCGCGATCTGCCCGATCTGGAGCAGTTTGCCCCCGACGAGCAGTCGCGTCAGTTTATCCGCGAGCGCCTGAGCGGCCGCAGCATTCAGTCCACGCTCGAGGAGCAGGCCGAGGACCTGGACGAAGAGCGCGAACTGCTCGATACCGATCTTGAAGATGTTGAGGCAGTCGAGGACTTGGAGACCCTGGTCGTCGACAAGACCTCGGAGGATTTACATGACGAGGACTAACGAAGTAGGGGAGACGCGCGCCATGGGTAACGCAGTACCCGCTGCCGACGCCCAGCCTGTCTACCCGCACACCATGCGCCTGCAGCGCTTTTTGGCGCGCGCGGGCGTGGCGAGCCGCCGTGGCTCGGAGGACCTAATGACCGCCGGCCGCGTGACCGTCAACGGCGAGGTCGCGACCGAGCTGGGCACCAAGGTCGATGTCGACCACGATCACATCGAAGTCGACGGCATGCCCGTCAAGCTCAACCAGGGCGCCGTGTACTTGATGCTCTACAAGCCGACCGGCTACCTCACCACCATGAGCGACCCGCAGGAGCGCCCTTGCGTGGCCGACCTGGTCCCCCGCGACCGCTTTCCGGGACTTTTCCCGGTGGGCCGCCTGGACCGCGACACCACAGGCCTTTTGCTCTTTACCACCGACGGCGACCTGTCGCAGGACCTGCTGCACCCCAGCAAGCATGTCTATAAGACCTACCAGGCACTCGTTGACGGCCAGCTGTCCGACCGCGATCTAGACCCGCTCCGCCGTGGCATCGAGCTCGACGACGGCCTGTGCCAGCCGGCAATCTGCCGCGTCATCACCGCACGCGAGGCAGAGGCCGTGGCACCGCAAGGCGTCAAACCCGGCACCACCGCCGTGGAGGTCATAATCCGCGAGGGTCGTAAAAACCAGGTCAAGCGCATGCTGGGCAAGATTCACCATCCTGTGATCCGCCTGCACCGCTGCAACTTTGCCGGCCTTGAGCTCGAGGGCGTGGCCAAGGGCTCATGGCGCGAGCTCACCGACCGCGAGGTGCAGATCCTTAAAAGCGGCGGCATCCCGCCCAAGCAGGCGAGCGCCAAGCGCAACGGCGGCAAGCCCCAAGATACGCCCGCCAGCCGCACGCGTCACCACGGCAGCCACGGCTCCGCACCCAAGCGCAACACCTACCGCGAGCGCTACACAGGCTAGGCAACCCGCCGCGCCCCAGCGCCCCGAACCATACCAGCACGTCAACCATCGAAAGGAAGCATTGCATGATCGTCGCCATCGACGGCCCCGCCGGTTCCGGCAAATCCACCATCGCCAAGGAGATCGCCCGCCAGCTGGGCTTTAACAAGCTCGACACGGGCG
>URUW01000143.1 GCA_900551205.1 uncultured Collinsella sp.
ACGGGTGTTGCGGTGTCCGAGGTTGAGCATGTCAAGATTACCTATCAGGACGGCTCGACAAATGAAATTGCCAAAGCCGACGGCTTGGCGGAATAGACGCCGTGCCTAGGCGGCACATTCAAAAGTAGCGGTGGTCCTACAAGGCCTGCTCGTTCAGGAAGACCAAAGTGTTTTTATTTGAAAGCTCGGGAAAGTGGCGATAACCAACGTCGAACGCGGTAAGTTCGCTTACATCCTCGAGCTTGTTTTCTGCCATCCACCGCACCATGGAGCCGCGCGCCTTTTTGCTGGCGGTCGACCGTTGGATGGGCTTCCCGTTGCGGATACCCTCGCCAAAGAGGCATGTGACGGCCGTGGCGTCGCCCGCGAGATGGGGCAGAACGGCTTTGGCATACTCTACGCTGGCGAGGTTGACGATCGTGGTGTTTGAGCCTGCCGGGGCGATAACCCGCGCGAGCTTGTCGCTCCAAAACGCGTAGAGGTCTCGGGCATCGTCAACGGCGAGCTTCGCGCCCATTTCCAGCCGATACGGTTCGACGGCATGAAAGGGGCGAACGCACCCGTAGAGGCCCGAGAGGATCCACAGATGGTCTTGCAGCCATGCGAGCTGCGCGGAATCCATCACCTCGGGCGCCATGCTCTGGTATTGAATGCCGTGATAGGACATGACGGCAGGGGAGAGGTGACGGGCGAGTGCGGGATTGTCGAGATCGCCGTTTCCCAAGATGGGCCCGAACTCATGCAGGGTGTTGAGGCAAGGCCCCAGCAGTTTGTCACTCACGTTCCATAGCGCCTGCAGACCGCCGCTGCCTTCATTCCGCTCGATATCTAGCAGTGCGCGGTGGAGGCGAGCCGTCTCGTGCGCAAAAGGTGGAATACCCAGGACTTCAAAAGCATCTTGGGCAGCGCGCATCTGCTTGGCGGGCGAAATGATGACCTGCAGCATGGACTCTCCTCTGCCAAAAAGGAAGTTGCGGAGGAATACGGTCTGTTTTGCCGTTTATGGGCCAGTTTAGTCCGTATTTCACCGCAACTGATGAAGGGTCGGTTAGGCGCGCTCGAGGAAGGCCTTGTAGCCGCGATAGGCCTCGTAGATATCGGCCTTGTTAGCGACCTCCCACAGGGCGTGCATGGACAGGACGGCAACGCCGGAGTCGATGACGTTCATGCCGTACTCGGCCATGATGTAGGCGATGGTGCCGCCGCCGCCCGCGTTGACGCGGCCGAGCTCGCAGGTCTGGAAGTCAACGCCCGCCTCGTCCATGATGTCGCGGATGAGGGCCACGTACTCGGCGTCGGCGTCGTTGGAGCCGCCCTTGCCGCGGCTGCCCGTGTATTTGTTAAAGCACAGGCCGCGACCCATAAAGGCTGCGTTCTTGGTCTCGAACTTGCCGGCGTAGCCCGGGTCAAAGCCGGCGGACACGTCAGAGGAGAGCATGCGGCTGCGGGCGAGTGCGCGGCGCAGGGCCAGCGGGCTGCTCTCGCCGGCGAGCGTCATGATTTCGGCGACGGTGTTCTCGAAGAAACGGCTCGTCATGCCGGTGGCACCCACGGAGCCGATCTCCTCTTTGTCGACGATGAGCGTGATGCTCGTGCGCTCGACATTGGCCACATTGATCTGGGCGAGCATGGAGGGGTAGGCGCAGACGCGGTCGTCGTGGCCATAGCCCAAAATCATGGAACGGTCGAGGCCCATGTCGCGGGCGGGGCCGGCGGGCACGACCTCGATCTCGGCGGAGAGGAAGTCCTCCTCCTCGACGTCGTACTGCTCCTTGAGGATGTCCAGGAACATCTGCTTGACGGGCTCCTTGGGAGCGTCCTTGTCGTCCTCGTCAAACTTGACGGGGCGGCCGCCCACGATCACGTCGAGGATCTCGGCGTCGACGGCGTCCTTGGCGGGCTTGGACATCTGCTCGCTCGAGAGGTGGATCAGCAGGTCGGAGATGGTAAAGACCGGGTCGTCCGCCTTGTCGCCGATGTTGATGTCGACGGTGGTGCCGTCCTTTTTGCAGATGACGCCCACAAGCGCGAGCGGGGAGGCCACCCAGTGGTAGCTCTTGACGCCGCCGTAGTAGTGCGTGTCGAGGTAGGCCATGTCGCCGGCCTCGAAGGTGGGGTTCTGCTTGAGGTCCAGGCGCGGCGAGTCCACGTGAGCGCCCAGGATGTTAAAGCCCTGCTCGAGCGGGGCGGTGCCCAGGTTGACGAGCATAAGGTCCTTGCCGTGATTGGCGGCGTACACCTTGTCGCCGGCCTTGAGCGCGCGGCCCTCGGAGATCACGGTCTCCAGATTGACGTAGCCCGCCTCCTCGGCCATCTTGATACCGGTCTTGACGCACAGGCGCTCGGTCTTGTTCTCACTCAAAAACTGCTTGTAGCCGCGGCAAAGCTCCTCGAGCTCCTCGATCTGCTGTGGCGTGTACTTTTTCCATGCGCAGGGACGCTCCATGACGCAGGCTCCTTTCGGATCGATCGTGCTGGTTGATGTACCGTGAGCCATCGTATCACGCGCGGGCCCGCGGCGGCAGGGAAGCCTGATGTGCGGTGGCCGTGGGGCGGGGAGCGTGTAAACTGGTGTGAGCAAACCGTGCCCAGCCCAAAGCGAGGTATTCAATATGTCTGACAAGCGCCGTACCTTTGCCGTTATCGACGGCAACTCGCTCATGCACCGCGCCTTCCACGCCGTGCCGCCCACCATGAACGCGCCGGACGGTCGCCCCACCAACGCGATCTTTGGCTTTTTGAATATGTTTCTCAAGATGATCGACGCCTTTAACCCCGATGGAGTCGTTGTGGCGTTTGACAAGGGCAAGCCGCGTGTGCGTATGGAGATGCTGCCGCAGTACAAGGCGCAGCGCCCACCCATGGACCCCGATCTGCACGCGCAGTTTCCGATGATCAAGGAGCTGCTCGGTGCGCTCAATGTGCCGATTCTGCAGTCCGAGGGCTGGGAAGGCGACGATATCCTGGGAACCATGGCGCGCTTGGGTGAGGAGGCCGGCTGCGACATGCTGCTGGTGACCGGTGATCGCGATATGTATCAGCTCGTGACTGAGCACGTCAACGTGGTCTCGACTCGTAAGGGCCTGTCCGACGTGGCGATCATGACGCCCGAGAGCGTGGACGATCTGTATCACGGCATCACGCCGGCGCTCGTGCCCGACTTTTATGGTCTGAAGGGCGACACGTCCGATAACATTCCCGGCGTGCCGGGCATCGGCCCCAAAAAGGCGAGCGCGCTCATCGCGCAGTACGGCAGCCTGGACGAGGTTATCGCACACGCCGATGAGGTCAAGGGCAAGATGGGCGAAAACCTGCGCGCGCACATCGACGACGCACTGCTGAGCCGCAAGGTGGCGACCATCCGCACCGATGCGCCTGTTGAGCTCGACTTTGAGGCGACGTCCTTCCCGGCGTTTTCTGCCGATGAGGTTTCCGCGGCGCTGGGCACGCTTGGTATCACCGCCATGCAGAACCGTTTCTTGGCGCTGATCGGCGGCGAGGGCGGGGCAGCTGCCAGCACGTTTGAGATTCCCGCCGTTTTGCGCGCAGCCGCCGGCGATGCTGGCGCGCTTGGTGCCGTTGCGGCTGAGGTCTCCCGCGTGATTGATGCCGGCGAGTGGGTCGCCGCCGTGGTGGACGATGACAAGGAAGAGGGCGCGCTCTTTGGGCTGACGCGCACGCTGTGGTTGGCGACGTCCAAGGGCCTGTTTGCGCTCGAGGAGGGCGACAGTGGTGCGGCGGCTGAGGTTGAGGGCTTCAACTTCGCCCACGGCGTGATTGCCGGCGTGCTCGCGCGTCTGTTTATGGAAGGCCGTGTGGCGAGCCCGGATATGAAGGCGCTTCTGCATGAGCTTTCGCCCATCGATTCTTCTGAGCTCGAGCTCATGGATCCGCTGGCAGTCGATTCCACGCGCATCTTCGATACCATCGTTGCCGCCTACCTGTTGGATTCCGACCGCTCCGAGTTTGACGAGGTGTATCTGGCCGATACGTATCTGCAGATGGCGCTGCCTGCGGCGCGCGGCGCAGAGGGTGCTGGCGAGGATGCTCCTGCGCCCGCCGCTCGCACGGCGGCCTTGACGCTGGCGCTGGTTGCACCGCTGCGTGACCGCATGGCCCGCGAGAACGCCGCCAACGTGTTCGATGGGATCGAGATGCCGCTCGTGCCGGTGCTTGCCAAGATGGAGCGCGCGGGCATGCTCGTGGACCCCGACCGCCTGCACAGTCTGTCCGAGGGCCTGGCGACCCAGATTGCCGATGTCGAGCGCAGCATTCGCGACCTGGCCGGCGACGAGACCTTTAACATCGGCAGCCCCATGCAACTCTCGCACGTGCTGTTTGATGTTATGGGACTTCCGACCAAGGGCCTCAAAAAGACCAAGCGCGGCTACTATTCGACCAACGCCAAGGTGCTGAGCGACCTTGCCCGCGACCACGAGATCGTGCGCCTGATTTTGGACTGGCGTGAGAAGTCCAAGATTAAGTCGACCTATCTGGACACGCTGGGCCCGCTGCGCCGTGGTGACGGGCGTGTGCACACCACGTACAACCAGACCATCACCGCGACGGGGCGTTTGTCTTCGAGCGACCCCAATCTGCAAAACATTCCGACGCGCTCGGAGCTGGGGCGTACCGTCAAGACGGCGTTCTCGGCGGGCGAGGGCAGCGTCTTTTTGGCGGTGGACTACTCGCAGATCGAGCTGCGCCTGCTCGCGCATCTTTCGGGTGACGAGCACCTGGTGCGCGCCTTCAACGAGGGCGAGGACTTCCATGCCGAGACGGCCGCGCGCGTATTTGGCGTGCCGGTGTCCGAGGTGACACCCGACCTGCGTAGCCGCGCCAAGGCCGTGAACTTTGGCATCGTGTACGGTCAGCAGGCCTATGGTCTGTCGCAGTCGCTGCACATCTCGATGGCCGAGGCGCGCGATATGATCGATCGCTACTACGAGGCCTACCCGGGCGTGCGCACGTTCCTCGACAATGTGGTGGCGCGAGCCAAGCAGACGGGCTATGCCGAGACCATGTATGGCCGCAGGCGCCATATTCCCGAGCTCAAGGCCAAAAACCCACAGCTCCGCGGCTTTGGCGAGCGCACGGCCATGAACCATCCC
>URUW01000144.1 GCA_900551205.1 uncultured Collinsella sp.
CATGTTTGACATCTTTAAGCGCGCAGCGCATCTGAGCCATATCGAGCTGTGCGGCTTGGTGCTTTCGTCCCGTCCGCTCGCCGACGGCCGCAGCCCGCAGAGCCGAGCCGCCGATCGCTCTTGGGTTTCCCGCTTTATCGTTCGCGCGCCGGTCGGCACGCTTCAGCAGCGCTACTTTGCCGAATACGGTACCTCGGCTGCGCGTATTATGTCGCAACTGGCCCTGCGCCAGCGCAATCCCATGGACTCCACGGCTGTGATCAATATGGTGTGCGGTCCTGCAGGTGAACCGATGGTACGCGCGCTCGAAGAGTGCCACCAGGACACGAATCTCTATCGCAACGCGCTCGATCGCCTGTCCCAGGCGGCGGAACTCATGCCCGCCGAGCGCGCCGAGGCCGTGCTGGTGCTGTTTGTCGCCGTCGGTTGTTCGGCGGATGTGCGGTCCTCGGTGAACTATGCCATCGACTACGCACACGCGACCTGTGGCGGAGGCACATCCACGCCGCGTTCGCTTGGCATGTCGCTGACTGCGGGCGAACGCGAACCCGCCCCGGCGCACCCTTTGGGCTTGCTGCGCGTGCAAAACAGTTTTGTCGTGAGCGCCCCGCGCTGGATTCAGCCGAGTGAGCAGGGTGTTGAGATTGGCGCGCTGGCCACTGGTGAGGGCGATATTACCGACGTCGGCGACGATGTCTCGGCCCGCCATGCCCATATCTGGTGCGATGCTCAAAATATCTGGCACGTCGAGGACTTGTCGTCCACCAACGGAACCGTGGTGGTAAACGGGGCCACGCGCGTTTGCATTCAGGTCGAGCCCGGCCGCTCCGCCCAGCTCAACCCCGGTGACGAGCTCAAGCTCGGAGAATCCACAACCTACGCCATCCTCCTCGGCGCCCTCTGACTCATCTCCTAAATAAGTTGCGGTGAAATAGGGGCTGTTTAAGGCTACGGCCGGCAAAAACAGTTCCTATTTCACCGCAGCTGCCATTTGGTCCCTCGGTGACGGAAGGATCAATTTTGCCCTTGATGGTCACCCAAGGTAAACCTTTACCGCCCGCCTATATTTGCCGAAATTACACTTGACGGCGGGGTACAATAAACCCGCATGCGGATTTCCGTTGCGGGCGCTTCCCATCGCCGGGGCGTGCCCGGGAGCATCCGGCATGCGGCCTTTGCGGCGCTCGGTCATGTGCAAGACGGGTAGCTGGGCTTGTGGAGCGCGTGCAGCCCTCCTCGCCTCGGCATGCCTTCTCTCCACGCCATGTACCTGCTGCTGAGCCTGCCTGCCAGATGATTGGAAGCAACAGCGAAAATCCCATCACGCCAACATCCCGGCGATCGCCGGGGCCTGTATACCTATATGAGAGGAGAGGGGTATATGGCGCGTAAGTTTAAGTCTATGGACGGCAACGAGGCGGCCGCATATGTTTCGTATGCGTACACCGAGGTAGCGGGAATCTATCCCATTACGCCGTCCAGCCCGATGGCCGACCATGTCGACCAGTGGGCGGCCCAGGGTCGCAAGAATATCTTCGGCACCCCGGTCAAGGTCGTCGAGATGGAGTCCGAGGCAGGTGCAGCCGGTACCGTTCACGGTTCGCTGGGCGCCGGTGCTCTGACCACCACCTACACGGCTTCTCAGGGTCTGCTCCTGATGATCCCGAACATGTACAAGATCGCGGGCGAGCAGCTCCCGGGCGTCTTCCACGTCTCCGCGCGTTGCGTCGCTTCCCACGCCCTGAACATCTTTGGCGATCACTCCGACGTCATGGCCTGCCGCCAGACCGGTTTCGCCATGCTCGCCGAGGGCAACGTCCAGGAGGTCATGGACCTCTCGCCGGTGGCTCACCTTGCCGCCATCGAGGGTAAGACCCCGTTCCTTAACTTCTTCGACGGCTTCCGCACCAGCCACGAGATCCAGAAGGTCGCCATGTGGGACTACAAGGATCTGGCCGAGATGTGTGACATGGACGCCGTCCAGGCTTTCCGCGACCACGCGCTCAACCCTGAGCACCCGCACACCCGCGGCAGCCACGAGAACGGCGATATCTTCTTCCAGAACCGTGAGGCCTGCAACAAGGTCTACGACGAGCTTCCCGCCGTCGTCGAGGGCTACATGAAGAAGATCAACGAGAAGCTCGGCACCGATTACGGCCTGTTCAACTACTACGGCGCTCCCGATGCCGACCGCGTCGTCGTGTGCATGGGCTCCTTCTGCGACGTGCTCGAGGAAGTCATCGACTACCTCAACGCTCACGGCGAGAAGGTCGGCCTGGTCAAGGTTCGCCTGTTCCGTCCGTTCTCCATCAAGCACTTTGTCGACGTTCTCCCCGAGACCGTCCAGAAGATTGCCGTCATGGACCGCACCAAGGAGCCGGGTTCCATCGGCGAGCCGCTCTACCAGGACGTCGTTTCTGCTCTCTACGAGGCCGGCAAGACGGGCATCAAGGTCGTCGGCGGCCGTTACGGCCTGGGCAGCAAGGACACGCCTCCCGCGTCCGCGTTCGCTGTCTTCGAGGAGCTCAAGAAGGACGAGCCCAAGCGCGAGTTCACCATCGGCATCGTCGATGACGTGACCAACCTGAGCCTGCCCGAGGCCGAGGATGCGCCCAACACCGCAGCCCCCGGCACCATCGAGTGCAAGTTCTGGGGTCTGGGTGGCGACGGTACCGTCGGCGCCAACAAGAACTCGATCAAGATCATCGGCGACCACACCGACAAGTACGTTCAGGCCTACTTCCAGTACGACTCCAAGAAGACCGGCGGTGTCACCGTCTCGCACCTGCGCTTTGGTGATTCCCCGATCCGCTCGCCGTACTACGTGACCAAGGCCGACTTTGTCGCTTGTCACAACCCCAGCTACATCGTCAAGGGCTTCAAGATGGTCCGCGACGTCAAGCCGGGCGGCACCTTCCTGGTCAACTGCCAGTGGAGCGACGAGGAGTTCGCCGAGCACATGCCCGCCGTGGCTAAGCGCTACATCGCGAACAACAACGTCAACGTCTACCTGATCGACGCTATCGACCTGGCTGCCAAGGTCGGCATGGGCAAGCGCACCAACACGGTGCTCCAGTCCGCCTTCTTCGCGCTGGCCAAGGTCCTGCCCGCCGAGGACGCCCTGCAGTACATGAAGGACGCGGCTACCAAGTCCTACATGAAGAAGGGCCAGGCCATCGTCGACGCCAACCACAAGGCTATCGATGCCGGCGCTACCGCCTTCCGTAAGTTCGAGGTTCCGGCCGACTGGGCAACTGCCGAGGATGCCGCTCCCGTCGAGCTCTCCGAGGAGACCAAGTCCGCCATCGCCCAGCAGGTCAAGAACCTGCTCGAGCCCATCGATCGCATGGATGGTGACAGCCTGCCTGTTTCCGCCTTTGCCGATTGCGCCGACGGCCAGTTTGAGCTGGGCGCCTCCGCATACGAGAAGCGCGGCGTCGCCGTGGTCGTTCCTCACTGGGACGAGACCAAGTGCATCCAGTGTAACCAGTGCGCTTATGTGTGCCCGCATGCCACCATCCGTCCGTTCGCGATGACCGAGGACGAGGCTGCCGCCGCGCCCGAGGCTACCCGCACGCTCGACGCTATGGGCCCCAAGGCCAAGGGCATGAAGTTCACCATGGCCGTGTCCCCGCTCGACTGCATGGGCTGCACCAACTGCGTCAAGGTTTGCCCCAAGGGCGCCCTCGAGATGGTTCCCACCGAGCAGGAGATGGACCAGCAGCCCGTTTGGGACTACATGGTCGAGAACGTCTCCGAGAAGAAGGAACTCATCGCGGCCAACGTCAAGGGCAGCCAGTTTAAGCAGCCCTATCTGGAGTTCTCTGGCTCCTGCGCCGGCTGCGCCGAGACCGCCTATGCACGTCTGGTGACCCAGGTCGCCGGCGACCGCATGTTCATCTCCAACGCCACCGGCTGCTCCTCCATTTGGGGCAACCCCGCTGCCACCGCTCCGTATTGCAAGGACAAGGACGGTCACGGCCCGGCGTGGAACAACTCCCTGTTCGAGGACAATGCCGAGCACGGTCTGGGCATGGCCGTTGGCTATGAGGCCGTTCAGAAGAAGCTGATCGCTGCTACGCAGGAGATTATCGCCGCTGACGGTCCGTCCAACGAGCTCAAGGCCGCCGGTCAGGCTTGGATCGACTCCGTCAACGACGCCGAGGCCTCCAAGACCGCTGCCGCTGCCTACGTCGCCGAGCTCGAGAAGTGCGGCTGCGACGCTTCCAAGGCGATCCTCGCCGACAAGGCTTACCTCACCAAGAAGTCCTTCTGGATCTTCGGTGGCGACGGTTGGGCCTACGACATCGGCTTCGGTGGCCTGGACCACGTCCTGGCTTCCGGCCACAACGTCAACGTCTTCGTCTTCGATACCGAGGTCTACTCCAACACCGGCGGTCAGGCCTCCAAGGCTTCGAACCTGGGCCAGGTTGCTCAGTTCGCCGCTGCCGGCAAGGTGACCAAGAAGAAGTCCCTGGCCGAGATCGCTATGAGCTATGGCTACGTCTACGTGGCGCAGGTCGCCATGGGCTCCAACCCGGCTCAGACCCTCAAGGCCATCCACGAGGCCGAGGCCTACGACGGCCCGTCCCTCATCATCGGCTACAGCCCCTGCGAGATGCACTCCATCAAGAAGGGCGGCATGCAGAACTGCCAGGCCGAGATGAAGAAGGCTGTCGAGTGCGGTTACTGGAACCTCTTCCGCTTCAACCCCGAGGCCGCTGCCGGCAAGAAGTTCTCGCTCGATTCCAAGGAGCCCGCGGGCGGTTATCAGGAGTTCCTGATGAACGAGGCCCGTTACGCTTCGCTGACGCGTTCCTTCCCCGAGCGCGCCGAGGAGCTCTTCAAGGAGAACGAGCAGGCCGCCATGGACCGCTATCAGCACCTGCTGAAGCTCAAGACGGTGTACAACGAGGCCTAGGTCTCCCACCGCAGGATCTGAGGGCTAACCTTCGCGGACGTCCTCGGACATGAAAGAACCCCCGCTGCGCACTACGTGCGGCGGGGGTTCTTTCGTCCTGCGGAGTGTCCGCGAAGGTTAGACCTCAGATCCTGCTACGACTACGTCCTCGGATTGCGGGGCTGAACGAG
>URUW01000145.1 GCA_900551205.1 uncultured Collinsella sp.
GCCCAGGATGTTCATGAGCGTCGACTTGCCCGAGCCCGAGGGGCCGGTGATGGCGACGAACTCACCGGGGTTCACCGCCAGGCTCACGTTGTGCAGGATGTGGGCGCAACCGGCCTCGCTCTCAAAGATGCGGTGCACGTTGCGGATGTCGATGACGGGACGCATTACTTGCCCTCGTCGGCAGACATATTGTCGCCGCCGTCTGCCGTCATGCCTGTGCCGGTATCCGTCACGATGGTGTCGCCGTCGCGTAACTTGGTAACCGGGACGTCTGGGTTGATCTCGTTGCCCTGGTCGTCGCGCTTGACCTGCGTCTTACCGACTACAGCCTCGTTGTCGTTTTGCGTCACGACGTTCACCTTCACGCGGCGCGTCTTCTTGCCTTCCGAATCGGTGGCCAGATTGACGTAATAGTGCTCGCCGTCTTCGGTCATCAGCGCCATGGTCGGCACCATAACCACGTCGTCGAGCTTCTCGGTCACTACCGAGACCTCGGCAGTCATACCTGGCTTAAGGCGACTGTCGGGTGCTTCGATGAGGATGTCGACGTTAAAGGTCACGCTGCCGCCGCTACCGGAGCCGGAGTCAGAGTTTGCCACCGAGGCGATAGCCGTGACGGTGCCCTGACTCACGATATCGGGAAACGCGGGATAGGTCACGTTGGCGCTTTGGCCCACGGCAATTTTGGCGATATCCTTTTCGCCTACCTGAACCGTCACCTTCATCTTGGACAGGTCGGCGATCTGCATGCACTGCTTGCCGCCGCTCGTATCGCTTTCGCCCATGATCATTCCGCCTGTTACCGTGGCGCCCACCTTGGCGTTGAGCTCCACGATGCTGCCCGAGCTCGGGGCCGTGACCGTTCGGCTGGCGGCCTTGGCGTTCGCCTGATCGAGGTTTGCCTGGGCCGATGCGAGACTGCGCTGAGCGGCCGATACGGCGTTCGTGTCCGCTGATGCGGCGGAGATGCCAGCCGCTGCGGAACCTCCGTCGACGTCCGTCGTTGGGTTGGCCTGCGCGGCAGCTGCGGCTTTCTGCGCGTTGGCGAGGTCTTCTTGAGCGGCTGCAACTGCACGCTGCGCCTCGGCAACGTTACGATCGAGCTCGTCGTTTTTAATGGTCATGAGCACGTCGCCCTCGTTGACGGATTGGCCCGCCTGCACGTTGATCGAATCGACCGTGCCGTCGACAGAAGGGGAGACCACTGAGGACGAAATGGGTTTGAGCTGGCCTTTCGCCTCGACCGTTGTGCTAAACGTGCCCTCGGTCACCATGTCGGTTACCGGCTCGCTAGCGCCCTGTGGCTGCGCATTGATAACCAGGGTTGCGACAATGGCAATGAGCGCGATGGCACCTACGACGCCGACGGCAATACCGCGTCGAATCAGCTTTTTGCGTCGACGGTCGGCACGTTTTGCCTTGAGCTTGGCGTACGCCTCTTCATCGGAAATCTCGGCCGTATCGTTCGTGCGTTCGCTCTGCTTGTCGGCATGTACGTTTGTAATCAGAGGAATCGTTTCGGTGGCACCTTCGGGCGTGTGCTCGGTATCATCCGGGCCCGGGGCGATCGTGGGGACATTCGGCATAGCGTCTCCTTTATAGATAGAACCTCGATAAGTATATGCTCCCATCGGTTGGGATGGGCGCATAGGACGGTTTCTTTCGGAACTGTTAGATTGTTTGCAGCGGTTCCACGTTGTATTAATGCGCGCGTTGCACTACGAGTGGACAACCACGCACAGGCCGACTTTGATGCAGTCGTGAAGTGCCTTTGCATCGGCCAGGCGCAGGTTGATGCAACCGTGGCTGCCGCACCACTTGTACGACTCGGCATTATCGAAGCTCTTGTCGTTTTGCCAGGTGGCGTCGTGGAATCCGACCATATTGCCCTCGAACGGCATCCAATAGCTGACCGGGCTCTCGTATTTGGGCTTGCCGGTCTCGGGGTCCTTGGCACCGATAAGCTTGCTGGCGCCATTGTTGCTGTTGATCTGCCATACGCCCTCGGGGGTGGCGTCCTCTCCCGGCTTGCCAGAAATAAAGTTGGCCTCCCAAACGATATTACCGTTCTCGTCATAGTAGCGCGCGTGCTGCTCGGACAGATCGACGTCGATATACGCCTTCCAGTCGGGCTCTCCCTTTGCTGTAAAGGTGTCGGCCTTCTGGGAGTACTTGATCTCGATTTCGCCGGTCTGCTTGTTGTTAATGGCGTCCTCGACCTGCCTGGCGAGCGAGCTGCTGTCAATGGACCAACCAAAGTCACCGCCTTCGACGGCACACTGCTTGCCATCGGCGCGCGTCCACCAGCGAGTGGAGCCCACGGTATTAAAGCCGTTCGCGAGCTCGGCTGCCCAGCTGCTGATTTGCGACGTATCGAGCGTGGGGTTGGCAGGATCGGCAAAGCTGATCCACTGCAACACGGAGCTGCCATCAACCTTTCCGGCATCCTCGCCGTTGAGCTTGAGGGTCACGTTGACGCCCAAGAAGTTGTTGGCGGCATCGCATGCGGACTGAATCTGATCATCGGTCAGCGTTCCATTAAGCGGCTCATAGGCATCGTTGCCGAGCTTGGAAAGATCTACGGTCTCGGCCAGCGAGGCAAGCTCGAGCTCGGCATACTTAATGATATGCTCGCGGTTGAGTTTTTCGTTGGAGCGTGCCTTCTCGACGGTAAACTTGCCGGCCTGCTCGTCATAGGAGCTATTGGCCTCGAACGTGCCCGAACGGCCCTCGTTAAACTCATCGATGGCGGTGCCCAGATCCTTCTCAAACTGCTTTTGGTCAAAGGTATCGGAGAGCATGGACAGGTCGACGTCTTGATCAAGATCGACTTCGTTGGAGGTAGCGGTTGTTTTGGTCTTGCCACTTAAGGATTCCATAAGGCGGACCGGCCATACAAAGGCTTCGTTGTGGTTGATGATCTCTTTTGCGGCAGCTTCGCCGTCGACGATGGGCTCATCGGACTCGGGCTGATAGGTCCAGCTAAAGTCATCGCCCGCCACGGTGAGCTTATAGTGCTTCCACGCCGAGTTGACCTTGGTGGCGGCAGACGAAGCGTTGGAGAACGAGACGTCGACGCCGGCGATGGTGGTGTTGGGGTAGGCTACCTGCGAAAACGCTACGACGCCTACGATATAGACAATGACGATAAGACCCAGGAGGACAAAGAGCGTCGTCTTTTTGCCCGACTTATTGTTCCCGGTGGGTTTGCGCGCGGGGCCGCGATCGCCTCGACCGTGCTTGGGGGGCTGCTTGGGCGTATTGCCGTTTGCCTGGCGCTGCTGACGTTGCTGGCGCTGCTGGTTCGGGCGTTGCGAAGCGTTTGCCGCACCACGCTGCTGACCGTGGCTCGGCGCGATAGGACGCGGCGACTGAACGCCGCCGGTGTGCCTGCTTGGCTGCTGCGGATCGGGAATCAGTTGAGTTCGATCGTTTTGCGACATCGTGTGCATATCCTTCGAATTTCGCCTTGCGGCTCATCGTATTTTTACTGGGCTTGCATTATAGCGATTACCTAGTTGATTGTGGTATGGAAACGGTGGCATTCAAAAGAGGTGGGACATTTGTCCCACCTTCGAGTCGTTCTTTGTCGCTATCCGCACACACCGCATTTTGCACAGGCTGAAAGTGCGGCCGGAGCCTGCGCGATGCCGCCCTTTGCCGTCTCGCGCAGCGTGGCCGGCAACGCGTGGCCCACCGAGAGCATGACGTGTGCCATCTGATCAAACGGCACCAGGCTCTTAATGCCGGCAAGTGCAAGCTGCGCCGAGCTAAATGCCGCGGCCACGCCGATGGCATTGCGGTTTTGGCACGGCACCTCCACGAGGCCGCCCACCGGGTCGCAGACCAAGCCCAGCAGATTACTCAGCGCGATGGAACTGGCATCGAGCGCCTGCTCGGGTGTGCCGCCGAGCATCTGCACCAGTGCGGCGGCGGCCATGGCGGCCGCACTTCCGACCTCGGCCTGACAGCCGCCCTCGGCGCCGGCAACGCAGGCGCTCGTGGTGAGGTTGAGGCCGATGGCGGCGGCGCAATAAAGGGCATCCATGACCTGCTCGTCGTCCAGCTGCAGATGGTCTGCGAGCGCTAGCACGCAGCCGGGCACAACGCCCGCGGATCCTGCCGTCGGAGCTGCGACGATCACGCCCATGGTGGCGGAGCGCTCGAGCACGGCCATGGCGCGAGCCACGGCGTCGGTCTGGACGGCGCCCATCAGGCTTATGCTCAGATCGTTTCGGCTGGTGGCATCGACAAGCTTTGCCTCGCCGCCGATGAGGCCGCCGAGCGAGCGCTGTGGATTGGAAATGGGGGCTGTGGTCTCTTCGCGCATGACGTCGAGTACGCGGCGCATGGCGGCGATAGCGTGTGCCTCGCCGGTCAGACGTGCCTCGCGCACGGCCATGACGGCGCCGATGTTGAGCCCCAGTTCCTCGCACGCATCGAGCAGCTGCTCGCCGTCGTCGAAGATTTCCTTTGCCGAGACGCCGGGGGAGAGCGACGAGGCAGAACCGGGGAGTTCGATAAAGGTCGCGTAATCGACATTGTCGAGCTTGCGGAGCATGGGGACGACGGTGTCGTCGGGGGCGCCGTCGGTCTCAAAGACGGAGTAGGCCTGGCCGCCCACTTCGGTGCGGTAGGTGCGGCAGAAGGCGATGTTCACATGGGCGTAGGCGAGCAGGTTGGTGAGCGCTGCGAGCACGCCGGGGACGTCCTGGTGCGCCACGAAGAGCGTGGAATACATGCCCGAGATGTCGACGCCGACGCCGTTAATGCGGCTGATGCGCATCTTGCCGCCGCCCAAGCTCTCGCCGCGGACCTGCGCCGTGGCGCCCGTGGCGTCGACCATATCGATGTCGACGGTGTTGGGGTGGATGGAGGCGTCGTCGCCCTTGATATCAAAGTGATATTCGAGGCCCTGCTCACGTGCGAGGTTAAAGGCCTGCTTGATGTTCTCGTCATCGGTGTCGAGGCCCAGAATGCCCGCGACGAGAGCGCGGTCGGTGCCGTGGCCGCGGTAGGTGTGGGCGAAGGAGTTCCACAGGCCAAAGGTGACCTTGGTGATGCGGCCTTCCAACAGGCTGGCGGCAACTT
>URUW01000146.1 GCA_900551205.1 uncultured Collinsella sp.
AGCGTATGGCGTTGTAAGTCTTTAGGCCTCGTCGACGACCTTGAGACCGCGGGTCTGGTCGATCTCGTTGAGGAGGTTGACGCGACGCTCGTGGCGGCCGCCCTCGAACTCGGCGTCGAGCCACTCGTCGACGATCATCTTAGCGAGCTCGGAGCCAACGACGCGGGCGCCAAAGGCGAGCACGTTGGTGTTGTTGTGCATGCGGGAGAGCTTGGCGCTGAAGGGCTCGGAGCACACGACGGCGCGTACGCCCTCGACCTTGTTGGCAGCCAGGCTGATCCCGACGCCGGTACCGCAGATCAGGATGCCCAGGTCGACGTCGCCGTTGGCAACGGCCTTACCCACCTTGTAGCCGGCGATGGGGTAGTCAAAGCTCTCGGAGGTGTCGGTGCCAAAGTTCACGACCTCGCAGCCGCGCTCCTTCAGGTGCTCGGAAATGATGTTCTTGAGCTCGACGGCGGCGTGGTCGTTACCGATACCGATCTTCATAGATGGTTCCTCTCTGGTCTGTGCGGCGCAAATGCTAAAGGTGTTTACCGCGTTCGACTGCATGATAGCGCGACTTTTGTATAAACGCTCGGGCGTTTTTTGATCAAACGCTTTAACAGGCAACAAGACCCGCTTTTCATGAATGAATGCCGCCAGTTTGTGCTTGAGCGCCGTCCGCCGGAACCATGGTTGCGGTTTTTGATGCATTGTTATCAAATAGAAGAGCTAATTATTTTTGAGAGACCAGCCCGTTATGCAAGCAGGAGATACCTATGCCTACCGATTCCCTTCGTTATGCCGCGTTTTGCGATGTTTTGAACCGCGAGCTTGTCTGTGCGCTCGGCTGCACCGAGCCTATTGCCGTTGCCTATGCAGCGGCGTTGGCGAGCCAGACGCTCGGTTGCGAACCCGATCATATGGACGTTGCCTGCTCGGGCAACATCATCAAGAACGTTAAGAGCGTGACCGTGCCCAACTCGGGCGGTATGCACGGTATTGAAGCTGCAGCCGTGCTGGGTGCCGTGGGCGGTGACGCCAAGAGCGCGCTTGAGGTGCTCGAGAGCGTTAACGATGAAGACCGCGCTCGTGTGGCCGAGCTCCTCGCCGACGCCGGCTACTGCGATGTGTCGCTTGTCGAGGGTGTGCCCAACCTCTACATCAAGGTGCCTGCGACGGCCGGGGGCCATACCGCGGTCGTCGAGATTACCGATCACCACACTAATGTCACGTGCCATACGCTCGATGGTATTCCGGTATGCGGCAAGTCGGCGGGGGAGTGCGCCGCCTGCGCCGAGCGCGTGGTGGCCGAGCGTGCGGCAGATAACGCCGATACGCCCATGTCCATTGATTCCATCATCGACTTTATCGAGGACGGTGACATTGAGGGCGCCCGCGCTGCCGTTGAGCGTCAGATTGAGCTGAATGGCGCAATCAGTGCCGAGGGCCTGGCGCACGCTTGGGGCGCCGAGGTGGGCCGTACGCTGCTGGGTGCACGTGCCGATGACGTCGCCTGCCGTGCCCGCGCCCGTGCAGCCGCCGGGTCCGACGCCCGCATGAACGGCTGCGCGCTGCCGGTCGCCATTGTGTGCGGCTCGGGCAATCAGGGCATTACCTGCGCGCTGCCCGTTATGGAGTATGCCGAGTATCTGCGCTGCGACCACGATCGCCTGGTGCGCGCCGTGATGCTGTCCGATCTTATCGCTGTGCATATCAAGAGCTATATTGGTGCGCTCTCGGCGTTTTGCGGTGCTATTTGTGCCGCGTGCGGCGCCGGCGCTGCGATTACCTGGCTGTGCGGTGGTACGCGCGAGCAGATTGGCGCGACGGTCTCGAACACGCTCGGCAACGTTGGCGGCATCGTGTGCGATGGCGCCAAGGCAAGCTGTGCCGCCAAGATTTCCGCTGCCGTCGATGCGGCGATTTTGGGCCACGATATGGCCATGCAGGGCCGTGGCTTCCGTGCCGGCGAGGGTCTGATCCAGGATACCGTCGAGCAGACAATCGCCAGCATGGGCTATGTGGGCCGCGTGGGCATGAAGGATACCGACGTCGAGATCCTCAACATCATGATCGGTAAAACCCAGGTTTGTTAAGACAGTTCGTCGGCTACTTGGTGTTCGTAGAAGGCTTCTACTACGGCGTTAAAGTCGCGGGCGAAGTCTTCCATGGTTCCGCGCCAGGTGGCTCGGCTGGGCTTACCTTGGCCCACAAAGGCGGTTTGGATGCCGCAATCGGGGGACGGGAAGTCGCGTTTGGGATCGTTGCCCACCATAAGGACCTCGTGCGGCTCGAGCCCCATCACCTGAAGCTGCTCTAGATAGTAGGTGGCATCGGGCTTGCATCGGGTGGCGTTTCCCATGTGCGTGACGAGCTCAAAGGGGGCGTCAGCCAGGTCGCCCCAGCCCATGCGGCACTCGATGGCCCCCTGGGGAAAGCTGGGGTTGGTAAAGAGCGCGCAACGCAGTCCAGCGTCCTGTACGGCCTGGAGCGCGGCGTGCGCGCCCGGCATGGCGTGGGCGTTAATGACATCGTCGTTCTTGTACGGAAGAACTTCGCGGTCATAGTAGGTAAACGCCTCGTAGATGATGGGATCGGAGAGACGGATACCGCATCGGCGCTCGACCTCTTCTTGGTAAAACTCAAGATTGGTGCGGTTGTCCGTGCCGCTGCGGCGATTGGCGTTGAGGTCGACCAGGATCGTGCCGAGACGTGCCATCGTGCCACCGCGGCTGCGGCGGCCGATATCCGCGAGCATCGAAGAGGCATCCTTAAAATAGCGAAGGATGAACGCGTTGAGGTTGATGCTGAGAAGCGTCTCGTCCATATCGAAAACGACTGCTTTGAGCACGCGGGCACCTTTCTCGAAAAATCGATCTAGAATCGTTGGCTCCGGATACTTTACCCCAAAGCCGAATGCCTGGCTGGTTATCGTCAAGTTGCGGAGACGTGTGTTCATAAGATTACGAAAAAGTCTCCACACGAGTAAAAAATCGCAGTTCACGCTTGAAATCGAACTCATTTCCCCGTAACCTATACGAACGTGATTGCATAAGCGTCACATTAGTATCTGTCGGCTCCCGAGTGTTCCTAAACGTTGTGTGCTTGTCGCACCCTTCTGTAGGTCCTAGCAATCGGGGCCCCGTAGTTCGAAAGGGGTCCACCTTTGAGTGAGATTCAGAACTCGTCCATTTTCTCTCTTGACGATGTCAACGAGGAGGAGATGAACAACCTCATCGACGGTACGATTACCGACTTTGATGAGGGCGATCTCGTTAACGGCACTGTCGTTAAGATCGAGCATGACGAGGTGCTCGTTGACATCGGATTCAAGTCCGAGGGCGTTATCCCGGTCCGCGAGCTGTCCATCCGCAAGGACGCTAACCCTGCAGACATCGTTGCACTCGGTGATCCCATCGAGGCTCTGGTTCTCCAGAAGGAGGACAAGGACGGTCGTCTGGTCCTGTCCAAGAAGCGTGCCGAGTACGAGCGTGCTTGGAACCGCATCGAGGAGAAGTTCAACTCCGGCGAGAACGTCGAGGGCGAGGTTATCGAGGTTGTCAAGGGCGGTCTGATCCTCGACATCGGCCTGCGTGGCTTCCTGCCCGCTTCCCTCGTCGACCTCCGTCGCGTCAAGGACCTCACCTCCTACATGGGCACCCGCATCGAGGCCCGCGTCATCGAGATGGACCGCAACCGCAACAACGTTGTCCTCTCCCGTCGCGTCGTGCTTGAGGAGTCCCGTAAGGCCGAGCGCTCCTGTCCAAGCTCAAGTCTGGCATGCGTCTCCAGGGCACCGTTTCCTCCATCGTCGACTTCGGCGCCTTCGTCGACCTCGGCGGTATCGACGGCCTCATCCACATCTCCGAGCTCTCCTGGAACCACGTCAACCATCCTTCCGAGGTTGTCAAGGTCGGCCAGGAGGTCGAGGTCGAGGTTCTCGACGTCGATCTCAACCGCGAGCGCATCTCCCTGGGTCTCAAGCAGACCACCGAGGATCCGTGGCGCGCACTGGTCAAGAAGTACCCCGTCGGCGCTATCGTCGAGGGCACTGTGACCAAGCTTGTCCCGTTCGGCGCTTTCGTCGATCTGGGCGAGGGCATCGAGGGCCTGGTGCACATCTCCGAGATGGCCAACAAGCACGTCGATCAGCCTTCTCAGGTCACCCATGTGGGCGACAAGGTTCAGGTCAAGGTCATGGAAATCGACCTCGACCGTCGTCGTATCTCCCTGTCCATGAAGTCTGCTGCTGAGACTCTGGGCGTCGAGATCGAGGTTACCCCGCTGCCTTCCGAGAAGAAGGACGAGGAGACCGACGCCGAGTAAATCGGTTTGACGATCACTTGTTTTAAGGGATCCGTCCGTAATGGACGGGTCCCTTTTTGCATTTGGCACCGAGATGCGCAATGCTGCCGGGCTGTCCACAGGCTATTGGATTGTCGGTGCATGAAAAAAGCCGACATCCCGCCTCGGGGAGGAGGCGGGAACACACCGAGTAGACGGAGGGGTGCGGAGCGCGGTCGCGTCTCGACTGACGACGTTGCCCATCGACAGGACCATTGTAGCGCATGGCGGTTCTTGGTTTATCGTGTCGAGCGTTTGCGTTGTGCCATTGCCTGCGGCAACGGTGTGTTACACTCTTGCACTGCTGAGTGGGCCAGACGGTCGCGCGATGTGCTGCTTGCAGTACGCGTGAGGAAAGTCCGGGCTCCAGAGGGCGGGATGCCGGCTAACGGCCGGGCGGAGTGATCCGACGGAAAGCGCCGCAGAAAAGAAGACTCCCACCTGCGCCGCAAGGCGTAAAGGGAAAAGCTGAAACGGTGGTGTAAGAGACCACCAGCGTCGTGGCAACATGGCGGCTTGGCAAGCCCCATCCGGAGCAAGCGCGAATAGGAACGCTATGGGCCGGCCCGGTCCGCGTTCGGGTAGCGTGCGTGGAGCTGCACGGTAACGTGCAGACAAGATAAATGACCGTTCACGACAGAACCCGGCTTATCGGCCCACTCAGCTTTCTTGTTGACGCCGTCTCGCTGTTGGTGACGGCATCATTGGCGTTTCCGTTCTTGTTGGCGAGGGCAACGGT
>URUW01000147.1 GCA_900551205.1 uncultured Collinsella sp.
GCACGCGCGGTGCGGACGGTGGACGGCATTTGCGCCGAAAGCGCAAATAAGAATGCCCGGGGGTCGGATCCCGGGCATTTAACTAAAGCTGAAAACTAGGCCGCCCGCGCTCTCGTACACTTACGCGGGATGCGTCGTTTTCTATTGACATTGTATCCCGAATCGCCCCGCCGATTCGGGACATTTTGAAAACTCAAATGCTGGCTTATCCTCGACTGGACGGTGCGGTCTAGCTGTGTTGTCGGGCGGGGGAGCCTGCTAATCGGCTATTATTTGTTTAGACAACTTGAGTTGTAGAGGAGTGACCGGCGATGGTGCAGGGCGCCAAACATATGAAGAGCAATAACGCCGCGGACAACGGCGGCTCAAGCCCTCAGCCCAAACCTCAACCAAAGCCCAAGCGCCGTCGCAAGCGACTGCCGCGCTGGGCCGACCGGCTCATCACCATCGTCATCATCCTTATTGGCGTGGGCCTTATGACCTGGCCGTGGATCTTGGACCGGCTCGAAGCCTCGGGCGTGTTCAACCAGATCAGCACGGTGTCCAGCACCGTGGACGCGCTGTCTGCCGAGGAGCGCGAGCGCATCTTGCTGCAGGCGCGCTCCTATAACGAGCAGCTGGCGGGCGAGGCCACCGAGCTCCCCGCCGACCAGATCGAGCCCTACGCTCAGCAGCTCATCTTTGACCGCGACCCCATGATGAGCTGGGTCGAGATTCCCTCCATCGATGTGAGCATGCCCATTTACCACGGCACGAGCGAGGAAGTCCTTATGGCGGGCGTCGGCCACCTGGAGGGCACGAGCCTGCCGGTGGGCGGCACCTCGACGCATTGCGTGCTCACCGCGCACTCGGGCATGCGCAACCTGAGCATGTTCGACGACATCCATTCGCTGGAGCCCGGCGACCTGGTGCTGCTGCACACCATGAACAAGACGCTCGCCTATAAGATGGTGGACTCCGAGGTCGTGCTGCCCGAGGAGATGGAGTCGCTGACCATCGAGCCCGGCGCCGACAAAGTGACGCTCGTCACCTGCACGCCCTATGGCGTGAACGACCATCGCCTGCTGGTGCATTGCGTGCGCACCAAGTACAACAAGAAGGACGTCGACAAGCAAAAGTCGCTGGCCGGCCGCCACTGGGGCAAGCGCGAGTTTGCCGTGCTCATCGTGGTCGTGGCCATTGTGCTGTTGCTACTGGACATCGTGATCCACGCGGTCCGCAAGCGCCGCAAGGCCAAGGCCTCGGCATAAGACATTCTCCAGAACCACCACAATGGGGACAGGCACCTTTGTGGTGGTCGGGATTTCCAAACCATCACAACATTCGATGAAAATCGCGATTTTGGCGAAAAGCGTCGAATGTTGTGATGCTTTTCGTTGCGGGCGGGACGGTTTCGCTGCAGAACCGTCAGCCCGCCGCCTGCCAACCGCCGCCCTCGTTACGTTTTCGCTGCATTTGGGTAAAGCATCTGCTCCAAGCGGCGTTGCCTTGTATACTAGAGCGGTTTATCTGTTATGCGGAAGGGAGCGCCTATGGCACTCAGCGAGAAAGACGTGCGCGGCATCGCCGAGTACGCAAAGATCGCACTGACCGATGACGAGCTCACCCAGATGACGTCCTACATGAACGACGCCGTCCAGATGCTCGAGCCCGTCCTGCAATATGACTTGCCCGACGTGGAGCCCACGTTCCATCCTATCGGAAGCCTGTCCAACGTGATGGGCGATGACCTGCGCGAGCCCGAGCGCGATCTGCCGCTCGACGTCGCGCTCGAAAACGCCGGCAGCGCGCGCGACCGCTACTTCCGCGTGCCGTCCATTTTGGGAGAGGGGGAGAGCGAGTAATGACGCTAAGCTTCGATTCCCTTACCGCCGCCCAGATCGCCGCGGGCGTTTCCGCCGGCGACTTTACCGCTACCGAGGTGGCCCAGGCTTCCCTTGCCGCCATCGAGGCGCGCGAGGGCGGGGTCCAGGCATTCCTGCAGGTGGCGCCCGAGCTTGCGCTCGAGGCCGCCGCGCGCGTGGATGCCGACCGTGCCGCAGGCAAGCCACTGCCCCCGCTTGCGGGCGTGCCGCTGGCCATCAAGGACAACATGAACCTCGTGGGCACGCGCACCACCTGCGCTTCCCGCATGCTCGAGAACTACCAGAGCGTCTACACCGCCACCTGTGTCCAGCGCATGCTCGACGCCGGCTGCCTGCCCATGGGCAAGGCCAACATGGACGAGTTTGCCTTTGGCAGCTCCACCGAGAGCTCGGCGTTCCACCGCACCAACAACCCCTGGGATACCGAGCGCGTGCCCGGCGGCTCTTCGGGCGGCTCCGCTGCGGCCGTCGCCGCGGGCGAGGTCGCGCTTTCGCTGGGCTCGGACACCGGCGGCTCCATTCGCCAGCCGGCGTCGCTGTGCGGCGTGGTGGGCTTTAAGCCCACGTATGGTGCCGTGAGCCGTTACGGCGTGGTTGCCTTTGGCTCGTCGCTCGACCAGGTGGGCCCCTTTGGCCGCACGGTCGAGGATGTCGCGCTGGCCATGAACGCGCTTACCGGCGCGGGCCACGATCCGTACGATTGCACCAGCCAGGATTGCGCCGTCGACTTTACCGAGCATCTCAACGACAGCATCGAGGGCAAGCGCGTGGGCATCATCCCTGCGTTTATGGAGGCCGAGGGCCTGACGCCCGAGGTCAAGGCTGCTGTTCAGCGCGCCGCCCAGGAGTTGCAGAACCAGGGTGCCGAGCTGGTCGAGGTCGACCTGCCGCACTTGGACGCCGCCATCGCCGCCTACTACGTCATCGGCCCGGCCGAGGCGTTCTCCAACCTGGCCCGCTTCGACGGCATTCGCTACGGCTACCAGGAGGAGGGCTGCGCCAACCTGTCCGACCAGAGCTCGCTTTCGCGTGCCCACGGTTTTGGCGCCGAGGCCAAGCGCCGTCAGATGCTCGGCGCCTACCTGCTGAGCTCGGGCGTGTACGACAAGTACTACTACGCTGCGCAGAAGGCCCGCACGCTCATCACGCAGGACTACGACGCCGCGTATGCCAAGGTGGACACCATCCTCATGCCCGCCTCGCCGCGCACGGCCTTTAAGTTTGGCGAGATCAGCGACCCCACGCAGATGTACCTCTCCGACCTGTACACCATCTCGCTCAACATTTGCGGCAACGGCGGTATCTCGGTGCCGCTGGGTCTGGGCGAGGATACTCAGCTGCCCGTTTCTGCCCAGCTGGTTGGTCCGGCCTTTAAGGACCGTCAGCTGCTCACGTTTGCACGCGCCCTGGAGCGCGGCTTTGCCGATGCCGTCACGGGTGCGCCCGCGCTTTCCGTCGCGCCCGATTTTGCCGGGAAGGGAGGCGAGCTGTAATGAAGGAGCTTTCCGAGGTCCTGCAGGATTGGGAGGCCGTGATCGGCCTGGAGATCCATACCGAGCTCACCGCACTCGATACCAAGATGTTCTGCAACTGCAAGCTCAGCCACGATGACGAGCCCAACGCCAACGTGTGCCCGGTGTGCCTGGGCCTGCCCGGCGCCCTGCCGGTGCCCAACAAGCGCGCCATCGAGAGCATCGTCAAGGCCGGCCTCGCTACCAACTGCGAGATTCAGCGCCACTCGATGTTCTACCGCAAGCACTACTTCTATCCCGACATGGCCAAGAACTTCCAGACCACGCAGGGTCCGGTCGCCTTTGCCATGTACGGTCATCTGGACCTGGACGTGACCGGTCGCGGTGCCGCCGAGCGCCCCGACTGCGCATTTGGCGAGGCCGAGGCTCAGAGCCTGGCGAGCGCTTCGGCCAACGCCGAGGGCCTGTCCACGTCCATGACGTCGACCATGCGCGAGGGCAACCAGCGTGCCGGCCACCTGGCCAGCTACGATGCATCTAACCTGCAGATGCCTGAGCGTCGCGAGGACGGTTCCTACACGGTGCCCATCCGCATCCTGCGCATCCACATGGAGGAGGACGCCGCCAAGATGGTCCACGTGGGTGGCACCGAGGGCCGCATTACCGCCGCGGCCGAGTCGCTCGTCGACTACAACCGCTGCGGTACGCCGCTGATCGAGCTCGTCACCGAGCCCGACCTGCGCACGCCCGAGGAAGCGCGCCTGTTTATGGAGAAGCTCCGTCGCATCTTTGTGACGCTGGGCATTTCGGACTGCTCCATGGAGAAGGGTTCCATGCGCTGCGACGGTAACGTGTCGCTGCGCCGCCGCGGCGAGACCAAGCTGGGCACCAAGACCGAGCTCAAGAACCTCAACTCGTTTAAGAGCCTGCATGACGGCCTCGCCTACGAGATTTGTCGCCAGGCCGAGGTGCTCGAGGAGGGCGGCATCATCTACCAGGAGACCCGTCACTGGGAGCCCAGCCGCAAGCGCACCGTGGTCATGCGTGTGAAGGAAACGGCCGACGACTATCGTCTGTTCCCCGATCCCGATCTGGCGCCGTTCGATCTGGACGACGAGTTTATCGATCGCTGCCGTGGCGAGATTCCCGAGCTGCCCGATGCCAAGCGCGCCCGTTTTGAGGCCGACTTTGGCATTAAGGCGGCAGACGCCGAGCAGATTGCCGGCGACCCCGAGTTTGCCGAGTTCTTTGAGGCCGCCGCTGCCGGCATGGCTGGCAAGGAGGCCCAGACGGTCGCAAACCTGCTGGTGAACGAGATGATCGCCTACCTTAAGGGCGCGGGTGTGTCGCTCGCCGAGTCCGGCATCGCGCCGGCTCAGGTGGCAGCCCTTGCCAAGCTGCTGGCGACCGATGCCATCAGCTCCAACCAGGCGCACGAGGTCTTTGAGGCCATGGCCCAGACC
>URUW01000148.1 GCA_900551205.1 uncultured Collinsella sp.
CATCGACGCGTTTGAGGCGAGCGGCAAAACCATGGAGGATGCGGCGCGACTCATGATGTCGTGCAGCATGCCTCGGGCGAGCAAGGCGTTTCCTAAGGAGCAGGTGGAGCTGCTCAAGGCCGAGGCCGCCGATGCATTTATCAATATCGTGCTTGCCTGCGGCGGTCCGGCGCTCGATGCGCTGGTGGGGCTTGCTCGTGCTGTGGAGGCGGAATACCGCGCGCTCAAGGCTGACCAGTCCGCGCTTGATAACAACGACCTGCTGCGCATGGCGTACGAGGCGCTGCGCGATTATCCCGCCATCCGAGCGGCCTATGAGGGTCGCTTTAAGATGGTCATGATCGATGAGTTCCAGGATACCGACCAGATGCAGGTCGATTTGATCCGTTACCTGACGGGTGTGGGGGAGCGCGCACTGTGCACCGTGGGCGATGCGCAGCAGTCGATCTATCGCTTCCGCGGCGCCGAGGTCGAGGTCTTCCGTCGCCAGGAGCGCAAGGTGGGCCTGTCTGCCGCGCCCGAGGCGACTGCCGTGGCCGACGCCCCTGCTGGCGAGCTCGTCAAGCTCGTGCGCAACTTCCGCAGCCACGACGAGGTGCTGCGTTACGTGGCACGCGTCTTCGATGGCGATGACGGCGGCCTGATGCAGGGCTTTTTGGATCTTGAGGCGAGCGACGGCCGCAAGGACACGCTGGTGGCAGACGCCTCGCGTCGCCAGGCGCTCTTTGTTGCCGGCGGCAGTACGCAGGAGCGCACACAGGCCAAGGCCCGTGCGATCGCCGAGCGATTCCGCGCGCTTGCCGATGCCGGCCAGCCCCAGGGCAGCATGGTCCTGCTGCTGGGCCGCATGACCAACGCCGATGTCTATGCGCAGGCCTTCCGCGACCAGGGGCTCGACTGCGTGATCGCAGGCGGCTCGGTCTTTGCCCAGGCAGCCGAGGTGCAGACGGTGCGTGCCCTGGTCTGCGCACTCGCCAATCCGGCCGATACGGCGCAGGGCCTTATGCCACTGCTCGCCTCGCCGATGTTTGCGCTCGGCGCCCAGGAGTTCCTGGCGCTGGCGACCAAGCTCGATAGCGAGACGGGGGAGACCTCGCGCCGGAATATCGACGTGGGCATCATGAGTGATTTCGACGTGCCGGGTTTGCAAGACTTGCCGCTCGTGACGCGTGCCCGCGAGGTGCTGCGCTACGCGCTTCGTCGCGTGGGACGCGATTCGTTCGCCGCCATCGCGCGCGACGTGGTCAATGCCTCCGGCTGGTTCGTGCGTCTGGCGCAGCGTGGTCCCGAGGGCAAGGCCATCGCCGCCAACGTGCTCAAGGCGCTCGACGCCGTGGCCGAGGCAGAGGTCGAGCTCGGCAATTCTCCGCGCTCCATCGCGCTCGCCTTCGACCGCTTCTTGGCGGGCAAGGAGGCCCCGGGCGCGCTCAACGAGGAGGGCGACGGCGCGGTGCGCATCATGACCGTGCATGCG
Source organism: uncultured Collinsella sp. (assembly GCA_900551205.1). Taxonomy (GTDB): domain Bacteria; phylum Actinomycetota; class Coriobacteriia; order Coriobacteriales; family Coriobacteriaceae; genus Collinsella. The sequence continues at coordinate 1,475 of URUW01000148.1, forward strand.
TCCAAGGGTCTGGAGTATCCGGTCGTAGCGGTTGCGGAGTGCTTTGGCGTGCGTAAGTCCTCGGGTGCGGCTCAGATGGGGCGTGTCGAGGGCGGAGCGCAGGTCGTGGCGCTGCCGGCACGCTTCGACGGCGTTAAACTCGCGGACGGCACGTTCGTAAAGGGCGATGACGTCAAAAAGCAGTTTGAGCATGCGTTTAAGGGTAAGGGCACGTCGCTATGGTTGCCGCCAGAGCTCATGGAGGATGTCTGCGCGACGGGTTCTCCCGCCGAGGCATTTGCCCGCCTGCGCAACGACGACCTGCAGCTTTCGCTCGAGGAGCGGGCTCGCTTGCTCTATGTCGCCATGACGCGAGCGCGCGAGCTGGTCATTCTGGCGATGGATGTCGGCGTGGGCCGCGGTAAGGTGACGGCGCCGACCTTCGACGTCGAGACCGATCTGACCTACGACGTGCTGCGTCGTATTCTGCCTACCGACGCTCTGGACATGCCACAGCTCGATGCCGACCGCCTAGTGTTCGACAACTCCCAGCCGGGCGACTACGAGCTCATTTCGCTCGCGGACTTTACCTTTGGCGAGCAGGCGTTTGAGGCCAACGCTTCGCTGGATGTCGAGGGCAGGCTTGTCCGCGGCGATGCGGAGCCGGAGGGTGCCGGTGCGGATGCCCGCGCCGCTGTTCCCGGTCCTGCCGACCCCGAGCCCGATGCGTTTGAGCTCGTGTATCCCCAGGCGGTGGGCGTGCGCATGGGCACCTGTCCGTATCCGGCGCGCGATTCGTACAGCTACTCGTCAATTGCCGCGGCGCTGCATGCCGAGTCCGAGGACCGTGCCGCCGAGGCACACGTGCCCATGGACGAGGCCGGCGATGATGCGGAGTCGGATGGCTCGGAGATGGCCGATGCAGGCGCGGCCGCCGTTGAGCCCGCCGGCAACCCCATGGCGCTGGGCTCGGCGTTCCATGCCGCCTGCCAGTGGCTGATCGAGATGGGTGCCGATGAGCTGCCCGCCGCGCGTGCCGATGCGCTGGCGCGTCTGTGGCGCCTGACGCCGGAGCAGCGCGAGCGCTTCGACGTTGCCCTGGACCGCTGGCTCAAGTCGGCGGTCCGTGCCGAGCTGCTTGCCTGGCCGTGCGTTCGCGCCGAGGTGCCGTTCTTTTCGCTGGGCTGCGAGGACGAGGACATCGCTCGCTACGGTGCATATGCCGAGGGCGCCATCGACGCTTTGACGACGAACCCGGCGGATTCGTCACGCGCGCTGGTCATCGACTACAAGACGGGCGGCACACCGGACGAGACGCCGGAACAGCTGCAGGAGAAGCACGCCCTGCAGGCGCGCGTTTACGCTGATGTTCTGCACAAGGCGGGCTTTGAGGCCGTGACCGTCAAGTTCGTCCGCGTGGAGCAGGCCGATCCCGCCAACCCCTGCGAGCCCCAGGTGGTCACCTACAACCTCTAACCCTCAACAACCTGCGGTGGAATCCCTATCGATTCCACCGCAGTCTTTTTGGACGGGGCTCTTTTAGCTACTTTGGGCAAACCCACACGGCCGCCCCGGAATAAAGCCCTCAATCGTCCAAATAGCACCGCAACGCATGGGAGAGTCTGGGACGGTACAATAGCCCGAACGGTTCAAACGAATAAGGAGCTATCATGCAGCTCACCAAAACGCTTGAGGTGACGCCGGAGGAGCTTTTTGACGCTCTGGCGGGGTCCATCATGCAGGATATCGAGAACGCCACGGGCAAGTGTCCCAGCCGCAACAAGCTCAACGGCTATAAGTACGAGAAGCGCCCATACCGCAAAAGGTAAGGTGACTCTTCATCGGAAACCGTGAACGCTTCGGGTTTTGAGTCAGTAGCGAACAGCCCGACAAAAAATGTTGTTGGAAGTGCCAAATGAATAAGAATGCCGCTACGCAACTGCACATCTATTCCGCCTTTTTCGTTCTCGCGGGATTTGTTTTAAATCGGGGAGTGTTTCTACTTTTCCTTGCGGATAAAGGAATGTCTGTCACGGAAATCGCGCTTTATCAAGCCCTGTACAACATTGCAACGGTCGTCCTCGAGCTGCCAACAGGGCTGGTAGGCGATTTCTTTGGAAAGAAGTTCTCGATTCAAGTGGGCGTTCTGCTTCTTTTCTTCCATACGGCTGGCATGCTGTTGCTCTCAGGCCCCTTTCTCGTCGCGCTTTCCCTTGTCGAGGCACTCGCCTACTCCCTTCAATCGGGATCCGAACAAGCACTTTTATATGAAATTGCCCGAAATGCCGGTCAAGGAGAGCGCTTCCTCACCATCAACGCTCGGCTGCTTGCCGCGCAATCAATCGCGACGGGAGTGGCAATCGTACTTGGATCATTCATTGCCCAAGTATCTTGGAGTGCCCTCTACGTATGCGTTTCCGTTTTCTATCTCCTGCAGCTTTTCCTTCTGTATCCCATTGAGAGGATGGAAACGACCCATTCCAAAAACTCTGGGGAGGAAAGGTTTGACGTAGCCAAGATCTTCAGACGCGAAACCTGGAGCATTGGAGAATCCGCTTTTGCGGTGTTGCTTCTTCTAATCGGCACAAGCATGCTCGATGGATTCTATGGGAGTTATTACAACTTGAATCAGTTGGTATTCGACGCATTTGATGCTCCCGTCTCCATAATAGGAATCTTTTTCGGTGCATCCTATGCAGTAAATGCGACGGCCTACATTGCAGCAGATTTCTTCTCATCGCGTTTCGGGAAAAGAAATACCATGCTCGGCTCGATGCTAATCGAGGCCGGTCTTTTCATGATTCTTCCGTGGTTCGCTTCAAATCCGCTGTGTTTGTTTGGCCTTAGCATGGTGCTTTGTTTTCTCCCAGAAGTGGTGTACATCACTTCGGAAAACTTAATCCAAGACGCGATAGCGGACGATCTCCGCGCGACGATCCTTTCCGTCGCGTCTCTGGTAAGGGCTCTCTTTTCTGCAATGTTTTTCTCCATATTTGGATATGTGTTGGGGTTATATCCCATTCAGATAGCGCTCGGTGTTATTGGCGCAATCGCGATAGCAATTACCGCCGTTGTTTCTTTAAATGCAGGCGCGCGTCTATTCGGATGTTCTGCACAAGGCGGGCTTTAAGACGGTGACGGTCAAGTTCGTCCGCGTGGAGCAGTCCGATCCCTCCAACCCCGCCGAGTCCCAGGTGGTCACCTACAACCTCTAGCTCACCAGGGCCGTCCGCACGCCCAGTCTCCCCATAACTTGCGGTGAAATAGTTCCTGTTTTACGGCCCAGCGGGGATGCGGACGATTTCTTGGACCGCGCCTAGGCGTATCCAAGCTTCCTGCGGTACTCC
>URUW01000149.1 GCA_900551205.1 uncultured Collinsella sp.
ATGTTTCGTGCGCCGATCGCGTGCTCGCGGCTATCCATCGTCATGGTCGCGTGACCGTGGCCGACCTTGCTGTCGAGCTCGAACTTTCCGAGGAGGATGTGCTCGAGGCATGCGCCCTTTTGCTGGGCTGGGGCTCCATCGCGCCCTGGTATGAGGAAGGGGAGAAGCCCTCGCCGAGCTACTATCCCACCAAATATCAGACGTTGCCACGAGACACGGCAGGCTATACCACCTTTGATGGTCGCCGTTTCGATCGCGAACATGCGACTGCCGAGGGCGATGTGTGGGAGCTGCCGTGCGGCGAGGCCGAGTTCCTTGCGCAAGAACGCTCGCACACCTATCTTGGCCAAGGCTTTCTCAAGCGCGCCTTTATGCTGCTCGCAGGCATTATCGTCAATATCTTGACGGGTTTTTTGCTTCTTATGAGCATCTATTCCATTGCGGGTGTCACCGTGCCGATGGATACCAACGTGATCGGTCAGGTTGACGAGGGGTCTATTGCCGCCAAGGCGGGTATCGAGGCCGGTGATGCGATCCTTTCGGTTGACGGTGTCTCATGTTCTACTTGGATGGATGTCTACGATGCCATCGGCAAGGCCGCCGGTAAGGGCGATATCGCCATCGAGTACGAGCGTGACGGCAAGCAGCATTCGACCACGGTTGCGCTCAAAGAGGACGAGCGCCTAGGTGTGTATGCCTCTACGCAGGTGGTCCGTATAGACCCGATCACCTCGGCGCGTCTGTCATTCTCCTATGTTGTACAGACGGCGGATGGCGTGATGCGCCTACTCCAGCCGCAGCATACGATGGAGATTCTTGATCAGTCTTCTTCGATCGTGGGTATTAGCGTTATGTCCTCACAGGCTGCTGCTGCCGGCCCTGCCACGTTCCTTTCGTTTGCCGCCCTCATTTCATTCTCGCTTGGCTTTATGAACCTGCTGCCCATCCCGCCACTCGATGGCGGCAAGCTAGTCATCGAGATCATTCAGAAGATTGCGGGCCGCGAGCTTCCGCTCAAGGTCCAGACGATTGTGAGCTATGTGGGCATCGCGCTCTTTGCGCTGCTGTTTGTCTATATGCTTCGTTCCGACATCCTTCGATTTATTCTGTAGGGGAGTGTTTGGATTGTCTTTATCCCATCCTTTGCCTCGCGAGCTGACGCGCCCCGTGCATGTGGGCGGCGTGCAGATCGGTGGCGGCGCGCCGGTGGTGGTCCAATCTATGACCTGCACCGATACCGCTGATGCCCAGGCAACGCTTGCGCAAGTGTGCGCGTTGGCGCAGGCTGGCTGCGATATCGTGCGCGTGAGCGTGCCCTCCGAGGCCGCGCTTGAGGGCTTCCGCACCATCTGTGCCGAGTCTCCGGTGCCGATTGTCGCCGATATCCACTTTAACCATAAGCTCGCCATTGGTGCCGTTGAGGCCGGTGCCGCCAAGCTGCGCATCAATCCCGGCAATATCGGCGATTGGGCCAAGGTTGACGCGGTGATCGATGCTGCGGGTGCCGCGGGCTGTGCGATTCGCATTGGCGTGAACGCGGGCTCGCTTGAGCAAGATATTGCCGAGCGCGACGACCTCACGCAGCCCGAAAAGCTCGTGATGTCGAGCGAGCGCTTTGTGCGGCACTTTGAGGACCGTGGGTTTACCAACATCGTGCTATCCGCCAAGGCCCATAGCGTACAGACGACACTTGATACCTATCGAGCCCTGTCACGTGAGATTCCCCACGTTCCGCTTCACCTGGGCGTGACGGAGGCGGGGACCAAGCTTCAGGGCACCATCAAGAGCTCTGTAGGCTTGGGTATCTTGCTTTCCGAAGGCATCGGCGACACCATGCGTGTGTCGCTCACGGCCGATCCGGTTGAGGAGCCGCCGGTCGCCTGGGGAATTCTACAGTCGCTGGGCCTGCGTCGCCGTGGTCCCGAGATTGTCTCGTGCCCCACGTGCGCCCGCTGCCAGGTTAACCTCATTCCCATCGCCGAGGAGGTCACCGAGCGGCTTAAGAACTATTCCGCGCCGCTTTCGATTGCCGTCATGGGATGTGCCGTTAATGGCCCCGGTGAGGCTTCTGATGCCGACCTGGGCGTTGCTTGCGGACGTGGTCAGGCCTTGCTCTTTTCGCATGGCCAGATCATTGGTAAAGTAACTGAGGACCAAATTGTCGACGCGCTTATGGCAGAGGTCGACAAGCTTATTGAGGAGAAATAAATGACCCGAGCAATGTATATGTCTAAGCTCTATGCGCCGACGCTTAAAGAGGATCCGGCGGACGCTGAGCTCGCCAGCCACCGCCTGCTGCTCCGTGCCGGCATGATCCGCAAGGAGGCCGCCGGTCTGTATTCCTACCTGCCGCTCGCATGGCGCTCGATTCGCAAGATTGAGAACATCGTGCGCGACGAGATGGACACCGCCGGCGCCCAGGAGCTTATGATGCCTATCATGGTCGATGCCGAGTTGTGGCGTGAGTCCGGCCGTATCGATGCCTATGGCAAGGAGCTTGTGCGCTTTGACGACCGTCATGGTCGCGAGTTCGTGCTGGGCCCCACCCACGAGGAGACTGTCACCGCCCTGGTGCGCAATGAGCTGCGCTCCTATAAGCAGCTGCCCGTCAACCTCTACCATATCCAGGATAAGTTCCGCGACGAGTTCCGCCCCCGCTTTGGTCTGATGCGCGGTCGCGAGTTCATCATGAAGGATGCCTACAGCTTCTCCGCCACGCAGGAGAGCCTGCAGGAGGAGTACGACAAGATGAAGCAGGCCTACGCCAACATCTGCGAGCGCTGCTACATCAAGGCTCTACCCGTTGTCGCCGACTCCGGCGAGATCGGCGGCGACACCTCCGTCGAGTACATGGCTCTGGCTGACGCCGGCGAGGCCTCGCTCGTCTACTGCGACGATTGCGGCTTTGCTGCTGATGACGAGGCTGCAAGCACCAAGGTCGTCGTGACTGAGGGTCCCGGTGACGGTACGCTTACCAAGGTTGAGACTCCGGGCATGGGTACCATTGAGGCTGTTGCTAAGTTCTTTGGGTTCCCCGAGAACGGCACGCGCAAGTCCCTGGCGCTCATCGATGCCGAGGGCAAGCCCGTCGTGGCCATCGTCCCGGGCGATCATGAGCTCAACGACTGCAAGGCCGAGCATGTCTTTGGCAAGGGCTATCGCATGATGACCGACGAGGAGCTCCAGACCTACGGTCTGCACAAGGGCTTTATCGGACCGGTTAACTTGCCCGAGGGCATCCGTCTGGTGTGCGACGAGAGCCTGCGCGAGTCCAAGCAGTGGGCCTGCGGTGCCAACGAGGTCGATTATCACTTTACCGGTGCCTGCCCCGAGCGCGACTTTACCGTCGATGAGTGGGCAGATCTGGTCACCGTCGTTGCCGGCGATCCCTGCCCGCACTGCGGCAAGCCGCTCTCTGCTGCCCGCGGCATCGAGGTTTCCCAGGTCTTCCAGCTGGGCACCAAGTACTCCGAGGCCATGGGTGCCACCTTTATGGACGAGGACGGCAAGGAGAAGCCGCTTATCATGGGTTGCTACGGCGTTGGCGTGTCTCGCTCGCTCGCTGCCGTCGTGGAGCAGCACAACGACGAGCACGGCATCGTTTGGCCGGTCTCCGTTGCCCCGTACGAGGTTGCGGTGATTCCGCTCGACCCCAAGAAGGAGGAGTGCGCTTCTGTCTGCGAGCAGATCGTTGATGGCCTGTGCAGCGAGGGTATCGAGGTCGTCGTCGACGATCGCGATGAGCGTCCCGGCTTTAAGTTTGCCGACAACGACCTTATGGGCTTCCCGTATCAGGTGGTGCTCGGCAAGCGTGGCCTTAAGAACGGCACCGTCGAGCTCAAGGACCGTGCCACGGGCGAGCGCGAGGACGTGGCGATCGACGAGGTCGTTGCCAAGGTTTCCAAGCTTGTGAAGGCGGCACGCCGTTAATTGGCGATTTCGCTTGTAGTTCGATATACGGGACGGCCCCGCATTTCTCCAGATAGGGGAGATGCGGGGCCGTCCTTTTGTCTTCTCGGCGTGCTCAATCGCTAAAAGGAAAACCCCACAGCCCATGTGAGCTGCGGGGTTCTCTTTGTGCCTCCGATGCGAAATAAATCGCTCAGATATTACTGATAATCGACGACGTCGATCCAGTTCTTAAGGAACTCATCGTTCACGTTGCGCTTACGAGCGAGCTCGGAAGCGGCTACGATGCTCGTCCACTGACGCACGACCTGCATGGGCATGTCGGCGCGGTCGCAGTAGAGCTCCAGGTAGGCCTCGGCCTGATCCTTGCTGTTGAGGGCAAAGAGCAGGTAGGTGGTGGCAACGTCGGCAGCAGGGGAGCCCTGGGTGGCGTGTGCCCAGTCGCAGACGTACAGCTGGCCGTCATCGCCGACGATGACGTTGGAGGGGTTGAAATCGCCGTGGCAGACCTTGAACTCCTTGGTCATGCCGTCCAAGCGCTCCTGAAGGTTGTAGCGCGTGGTGGCATTGAGCTGATCAAGGCTGTCGATCATGCGGGCGAACTTGTCGCGCTGACGGTTGAGCAGCGGGGAGGTGTAGCCGTGGATCTCGATCTGGAGGTCGACGAACATCTCGAGGTACTCACCGAAGCGCTGGGGCTCGGCAGTCATCTTCTCGGCAAGGGTGGTACCCGGGACCTTCTCGGTCACGAGCGCCCAGCCGTTGGCGTTCTCGAGCTGGGAAACCTCGAGAGCCTTGGGGCTGCGGATGCCGCACTCATTGATGCGGGCAAGATTCAAAGCCT
>URUW01000150.1 GCA_900551205.1 uncultured Collinsella sp.
GCGTCGTAGCCCTCGTCGGCGACCTTGTCGGCGAGCGCGGTCATCTTCTTGCCGGTCTCGTAGAGCGCCTTGCCGTCCTCGAGATAGCCCTCCTGGTCGAAATGCATGATCTCGATCTTCTCGGTTTCCTTCATTTGTCTCTCCTTTCTGGGGTTGTTTCCACATCCCCCATGCCAACGGGCATCAAAACCCGCTTACATTCCGTAACACTCAGCCGCTTTGGCCTTAAGCGCATTGACTGACTCTTCGTAGCCCTCTGCCTTGACCTCCATTTGCTTGGAGACAGCATCGAGATACGGGTGCACGCCCCATGACTTCAGACGCTCGGCGATTATGGCCGCAATCGTCTGGAAGAACACAAGATTGGGAATTGCGCTGAGCAGCGGAGCCACCTGAGGCACCGCAACCTCGTGAGCCCTACCCCTGGGATGGGCCGTGAGCAGCACCGTTTTTGCCGTAACGTTCGACAGCGCATCGGCGATATTCGCAAGACGCTCCGACCCCTGCGGATCGTCGACGATAAACACCAGATAACCCGGAACGATCTGCATCTCGGGACCGTGGACGAACTCCTCGCCCTCGTGATGCATGGCAGGAATCTTGATGGTCTCGCTCAGCTTGAGGGCCGCCTCTTCGGCAACGCCATAGTTGGGGCCGTTGCCGACGACCATGGCGGGCATGTGCTCAGAAAGCTCGAGCATGCGGTCTTGGACATATGCCTCGGCGGTCTTGCACATCACGGCATTGGCATGGATAGCCTCGCGCAGGTCGTCTAAACGCTGGGCAACGCCCTTGGCGTCAATCGTTCCGCGCGCCTGACCGCCGTAAATACCAAAGAGCACCAGGTACTCAACGAGGACCTCGACGCCCAGAGTCACAAAGTCCACTGACTCGACGCCCACACCGTAGTCAAGAACGATATCAGTGTGCTCCTTGATGGGCGCCTCGACGTTTGCCGTGAGCGCAACTGCTGCCATATCGTGTGCACGCATGTAATCGAGCGCTGCAATCGTATTGGTCGAATAGCCACTCTGCGAGACGGCGATGTTGAGCGCATGCTGCGGATAGGTGTGTTCAAAATCGACGAAGGCCTCGGGCGTCACAACGGACACCTGCATCTGCAGCGCATCTTGCAGGTAATCTCGGGCGCAATCGGCGGCATGGCGCGACGAACCCGAAGCAACGATGCGCAGCGCGTCAAAAGAACCGGGCTGGAAAATATCAACGAGCTGCGCTACCAGCTCAGACGAACGCTCGAGGTTCTCTCCCATACGCACATGGGCAAGCTGAACGTAATCGAGCATCTTCATCGTCTCACCTCGTAACAAATCATTAGTATTTGATACCAATCACAGTTACAGGTTACGGCTTTTTGATACCTCTTTGTCGATTAATTTATCCCCATCGGCGAACGGTCGATTTTGAGCCATGTAAGGTTGTATATGCAGTCTGCTCAACGAATCAAAATTCCGTCAGCTTTTCAGCCCGTTATGCAAAAAACCAGCTAGTACGTATAGGTATATCCACCCGCATCACCGCGGTTAAACGACTTGACGTACTCGATCGCCTGGCCGCTCGCATCGAAGCTCACGCACTCAAGCGTCAAGGCAAGATCGCCCTGCTCCAGTCCAAGCAGGCCGGCATCTCGCGCGCCCAGCGCTTCGATATCGAGCTTTTCCTGTGCCATGACCGGCTTTCGGCCCAACATCTCATAGGTCTCGTACAAACTGAAGACCGACACGTCAATATCTTCGATTGTGGGAAACAGCAGGCACGGGATGAACGCCATCTCAATCGATACGGGATCGCCGTTGACGCAGTTCAAACGCCGAATCGAATACAGTAAATCGTCCTCCGCAATACCAAACAGGTTGGCATAATATGGGCCCGCATAACGCTTGGAACGCGCGAGGATGCGGACGGACGGCTCGCCGCCCGAAGCACGAACCGATTCGCGAAAGCCTCCCGTTCGCTCGTAGGCAACGGGCACTTTCTGTGCCACAAACGCGCCCTTTCCGCGGACGCGTCGAATCTGCCCACGCCGAACCAGCTCATCGACAGCACTTCGGATGGTCAAGCGTGTCGTACCAAATTCCTCAGCGAGGTCTTTTTCGGACGGAATCATGGAACCCGTGGGATATATACCGCGCTCGATACGCTCCTCGATGCGGCGTCGAATGCGCATATAAACCGGGGTGGCATCTACTGTTTCAGCCATTGTTCACCTGCCACGCTCCTCATGCCGTTCTTTTCGCCGTTATCGGCAAAGCGGAACTTTGTGGGCAAAATCACCGATTTGCAATGCTCCACAAAACGCATGTCCTTATCAAATTCTATCGTGCTCTCATAGAACACCGGCGTTCCCTCTTCTTGCTGGAGCAACTCGGCCTCTTCGGCGTTCAAACGCGAGATGGAGATATGCTCACGTCCATGCTCAACGCGCACGCCGCCTTCTTTGAGCAAGACATCGTAAAGGCTCTCACACTCAAAATCGTGATCGGGAAGCGAGGGGCACAGGGACAGGTTAACGTGAGCCGTCTCAATTGACGCCGGCTCGCCCTCAATAAGTCGAACACGCTGCATGCGGAGCAAAGGAGCGCCTACAGCAACCCCAAGCTTGTCGGCAAGCGCCTCATCCGCCTCGATGGCCCCGGTGGAAACCAGACGAGAAGAGGGGTGCAGGCCGGCAGTCCGCACAGCATCGGAGAAGTTATACGTTTCCTGAAAGATATTGAGCGGTTTGGGAGGACACACATACGTACCCGATCCGCGACGGCTCTCGAGCGTTCCACACGAGATGAGCCGCGTGATACCGGCGCGCAACGCCGTACGCGAAACGCCAATCTCTTCGCACAGCACGCGCTCGGCCGGCAGGCGATCGCCGCCGGCAAGCTGATGGTGCTGGATATACCAAAGAATCCCCTCAACAGCACGATCTTTGGGGGGAATTGCATAAGATTCGCCTGCCATTGCACAGACTCCTCGTTCAGAAACGTATGTCGCCAAAATTAGGCCAGACCACCCATGGCATCAAATTCGGCCTTGATCTTCTCGGCGACATTCCGATACGACTTATACAGGCTTGAATCGCGTTTGACTTCATCGGTCATAACGGGAATCTCTAGTTTGGAAACCTCGTCTTTTCCCGTCTGAACCGCCACAACAACGCCCATACCAAGACACATATTACGCTTGGCTGCGTTCATTTTTGCCGCCTTAGCGGGATTTGCCAGAATACGCTGGGCAAATTCCTGTTTAGAGACCGCTTCATCGGCCTCCGGATCGCCCGCCTCGGCCACTTCGCACTGCAACACGTCCGCATAGTCAAAAATCTTCGGCTCGCCGCCGCGCTGATGTACGGCCCACTTGCGACGCGTGGCATCCTGGTAGATAGCCGGCAAAAACGTAAACCGCGGCGGGTCCAAAATCGTATCCGTGATGGTAAACACATCGGGATCAAAGGCATCCTGCGGGTTTTTCTTCTTGAACAGCCCCATATCAGCCTCCCGTACTAGCATTAAACAACTTAAGCTGAATATAGCACCAATTTCAAGCCGCCGCCTTACCCTATCGGTACGCGGCGTCTATGGCTCGCCCAGCGGGGTAATACGGGCGAGGGCCGGGAAGTTCGCGAAGCCCACTTCCCGGAGCAAGGCCACCCCGCCGGGCAAGGCCCCAGCGCGAGGCCGTCCCGGATGCCTACCCGCACAGCGTGGCTACGAGCGGGATAGTCAGAATGGAGCAAATGATCGACAGAAACGTGCACTGCATCATGGGGCGTGCATCCTTACCGTATTGAAGGCAGTACAGCGTACCGTTGCTGCCCACCGGCATTGCCATATCGAGCACAAGCGTCGCGATAAACATGGGCGTCATGCCGGGCCACAGGCGCGCGACGGCAAGACATGCCACCGGCACGACAACCAGGCGAAATGCCACGGCAGCATAGGCACGCCAGTTGGTGAGCATCTCGAGCGGACGGTACTTGGCGATAGACGACCCCATGAGCAACAATGCCGCAGGAGTGGTCATGGTGCCAACGATGGAAATCGAGTCGCCCAGCACGCCCCAATCGGTCCATCCGGTGAGCACGATCCCAAGCACAGCAGTACTTGCAATGAGACCAGGACTCTTGCAGCAGGCGGCAATATTGCGCATCTGCGTTTTAAGGCCACCACCTATTCCGCTAAATAACATAACGCCGACGGTAAACATAAGAAAGTTTGGGGGGATAAGCGCAATCGATGCATACAACAGCGCTTGTTTTCCCAACACCGCCGAAATAACCGGAAAACCGATAAACCCGGCATTACCGAAAAGCACGGCGAAGCGATATGAGCATTCCGTCCCTTTGGGAACGCGAAGAGCAGCGGTGACAGCAAACGCGATAACGGTCGCCACCACATACATCACAAAGGACAGTCCCATGAGCGAAAACGTATCGGCAATGCTCGGAAGCTTCACATCATCGCCCAGCGCTGACGAAAGCACCAAGCACGGTAGCGCCACCTGCAACAGCAGATGCGACAGCTCGCGCTCGAACTCCGCTTTCATAAACCCCAGCTTGGCGATACACCACCCCAACAGGATCGGCAAAGAAACCGTCACCATCTGTAAGGCCACGCTCGTAAAACTCATCTACTCCCCCTCTTATCTATCCCACGAGTGCCGGGGCGGGGTGCTTGGTTTTGGAAGTGGGCTTCGCGAACTTCCAAAACCAAGCACCC
>URUW01000151.1 GCA_900551205.1 uncultured Collinsella sp.
CGCGTCGCGGCGGCCGTATCGGTCGGCGGGGTCAGACGCATGTCGACCCAGACTTTGGCGCGGTCGGGCACGACATAGGGGCGATATCCGCCCTCGATTTGGCCAAACGTGATGGTCGAAGACCCCAGCTCATCGTGCGCGGGCAGCGCCACAAACGCGCGACGGAGCGAACACACGACCTCGGCCATGGCGGCGACGGCATCCGCGCCCTTCCAGGGCTGGCTCGCATGCGCCGTCACGCCAGCCATTTCAATCTCGAACCACGTGCGTCCCTTGTGCGCCACCTGGATCTGTCCGTCGGTGGGCTCGGTGTCCAGCACCCATTCACGCGAGCCGACCCAGCCGGCATCGATCGCGGTCTCTGAGCCGCGCATAAAGTCTTCCTCGTCGACCGAGCAGATGAGCGAAAAGCCGCGGCGGGGCAGCTCGCCTTCTGCCGCCACGCGCTCGAGCGTATGGACCAGTGCGGCAATGGCGCAGGCCAGGCCACCCTTCATATCGCAGGCACCGCGGCCATAGAGTTTATCGTCACGCACGATTGCCCCGAGCGGCGGAATGCCTGCGTCCCAGCCGTCGCCCAAGGTGACGGTATCCATGTGGCAGATATAGACCAGCCGCGGCTCTGGCCCGGCACGGTGACTTTAAGGTTGCGGCGCCCGGGCAGCACTTCGAGCTCCTCAATCTGCACGGCATCGAGCGCAGAACTATCAAGTTGTGCCAGCTGCTGCTCAATGAGCCTCTTAATGAAGCGCTCAATTTCATCCTCATACGCGCCCGGGTCTGAGCTGTCGATCCGCACGAGTCCTTGCGTAAGCCGCCAGGCAAAGTCCTCATCAACCATATGCAACCTCACAATCAGTTAGCTTTCCAAACCGATTGTAAGCCTCCTGAGAGATCCGCGACGTGGGCGTGGCAGTATTTACCGTTCGCAGGCCGAGCCAGCGCGTTTGCCGTCCGAGCGGGTTCACAAGCGACGCAGCGGGTACGTACCCTTCATGGACGACATGCTGTGCGACATATCTGCCTTTCGGTATCACCGGATACCTCCACAGGTCTTGGCAATAATGCCGGACCTGCCCGATTCTGCGGACGATCCGCGCAGGGAGCACCTATGTGAGCATCCGCTCGTCACGCATTTCCTGGGCACCCCGTTACGCGTGTTGGCGCAGGGCAGCTGCGGACGTAAGGGCGATCGCATTGTCAGGCATGTTTGGAACGGGGAGAGGCCGTTTGATTCCGTGCGGCAGACGGAGTTTGGCCTCGATGTTGCGTCCCCACTCTTTACCCTGCTGACCCTGGCTTCCTCGGTCTCAAACGAGCGTCTAATCATGTGCATGTATGAGATGTGCGGCACCTTTGCCGTGTGCAAGATTGCGCCTCAGGTAAAGTCGGCACTTGAGCAGGCATACGGGGGCCGGTGGGGTGACGCACGGTCGGGCTGGGAAAACGTAAAGGATGTCTCGGGGAATCCAACGGACTTGTGGAAACGACCTCCCTTGATCGAGCTCTCTGAGCTTACAGAGTTCGTCGATAAGGTCCGGGGGCTCCGCGGCGCTAAATCGTTCATACGAGCCGCGAAATGCATTACGGGGGTGGCAGCATCGCCGCTCGAGGTCCAGGCTTCGATGCTGTTTGGCCTTACGAGGTTGCGCGGCGGCGAAGGGCTGAGCCTTACCAATAACGTTGAGATTCGTATGACGCGCAGCGCCCGCCTGATTTCGGGGCTTGATAGGCGCTATGCCGATATCCTGCTGGCAAATAAGGACGGCAGCCGAGAGTGTCTGGTTGAATGCCAGGGTAAAGCCATTCACGGATCCATTGAATCCAAGATTTCGGACTCCGATCGAACGACGGCGCTGCAAGCGATGGGATATCCCGTCATTCTGATGACCTATGGTCAGCTGGCCGACTCCGATGCCTTCCGCGTGGTGATGGAGCTCATCATGTCCTATCTCGATGTGCCGCTGAAAGACAAGACGCCGCGACAGCAGGAGCTCGAACGGCGGCTTCGTGAGGAGATTTTTATCGATTGGGCAGGAATGTAGCCGCGCGGGTGGAAAACGGTCGCGCGGACTAGAGTTTTGGTCACAAAAAGACTTATATTTCGCCTTGGAGGGGCCTTAAAAATGCTATCTAGAATAAGTTGTTTCGGAAAATGGACAGTCAACTTACATTCGGCACATAGAGATCGATTTTTACCTACTAAAGTCCCTGATAAAGCTGTTTATCAAAGCGGGTGTGCTTAGCGACTTGAGCCTCACTATCGATTATCTGAAAAAACTTGTTATGGGTATCATTTTAAAGTCGTCCGGAGCAACAAAATCGGCCCCCGTTTCGTGAAAACGGGGGCCGAATGGGCTTCGTGGTCTGTCTGGCAGGATTGGCGCCGGCGCTATTTAATCACGCGCACACGATACATCGACGGAATATGCTTGAGTGCCTCGATCGTGCTGCCGTCCAGGTGCTCATCGGTGTCGAACATGGTGTAGGCGTTCTCGCCAGCGGACTCGTTGGTCATGCGCTGCACGTTGGCGTTGTCCTTGGCGAGAATGGCCGTGATCTGGCCGATCATGTTGGGCACGTTGGCATGCAGGCAGGCAATGCGGCTTGCGGCGCGCGCCTTGCCCATGCTGCAGGCGGGGTAGTTGACGCTGTGCGCGATGTTGCCGTTTTCCAGGTAATCCTTGAGCTCGCTGATGGCCATGTCGGCGCAGTTGGCCTCGGCCTCGCCGGTGCCGGCGCCCGAATGCGTGGTGATAAACGTGTTGGGCATCTTGACGGTCTTGGGCGTGGCAAAGTCGCAGCTAAACCAGCTGAGCTTGCCCTCGCGCAGGGCAGCGTCGACGGCGTCCTCGTCAATGATGGTTTCGCGCGCGTAGTTGATGAGCACGGCGTCGGGCGCCAGCAGGTCGATCTGCTCGGTGCTGATCATGCCGATGGTATCGGCCTTGCTGGGCACGTGCACGGTGAGGTAGTCGCAGCCGCGGCAGAGGTCCTCGAGCGTGCCCACGCGCTGCACCTCGCGACTCAGCACCCATGCGTGCTCGACGGAAATGAACGGGTCGTAGCCGTAGACGTCCATGCCCAGATCGACACAGGCGTTGGCGACCTTGGAGCCCACGTTGCCCAGGCCGATGACGCCGATGCGCTTGCCCTTGAGCTCGCGGCCCACAAAGGCCTTCTTGGCCTTTTCGGCATCGACCTGAATCTCGGGGTCGTCGGCGTTGTCACGCACCCAGTTCATCGATTGCACCACGCCGCGGCTCGAGAGCACCAACATGCCCAGGACGAGCTCCTTGACGGCGTTGCTGTTGGCGCCGGGGGAGTTAAAGACGACGACGCCCTTCTTGGCGTACTCCTCGACGGGGATGTTGTTGACGCCGGCGCCGCAGCGGGCGATGGCGCGGATGCCCTCGGGCAGCTCGTAGCCGTGCAGGTCGGTGGAGCGCATCAGAATGGCGTCGGCCTCCTCGGCGGTGCCCACAAACTCGTAGCCCTCGCCAAATTCGACTTTGCCGTCCTTGGTAATGTCGTCGATGGTTTTAATCTTGCGCATGAAAAACTCCTTAGCGGATTTGTTTATAACAAGTGGTTTGAAGTGGCTGGTCGGTCCGCGTGTTGCGGGCTAGTTAGATCGCGGGCTCAAACTATGCTGCGCTTCGAAGTCCTTCACGTACGTGGCCAGCGCCTGCACGTCCTCCATGGTGACGGCGTTGTACACGCTGGCGCGCATTCCGCCGACGAGGCGATGGCCCTTGACGTTTTGGATCTGGTGCTCTGCCGCGCCCGCAACAAAGGCCGCGTCGAGTTCGGCGTCGCCGGTACGGAACGTGACGTTGGCGATGGAGCGGCTGTTGGCCTGCGCGGTGCCATGGAACAGCTCGCTGTGCTCGAGCAGGTCGTAGAGCAGGTTGGCCTTGGCCCAGTTGCGCTCGGCCATGGCGGCAAGTCCGCCGGTCTGCTCAACCCAACGGAACACCTTGCCGCACACGTAGATGCCAAAGGTGTTGGGCGTGTTGAGCATGGAGCCCTTGGCGGCCTGGGTCTTAAGGTTCATGTACTGCGGCGTCTGCGCAAAGGCCGGGCCGTCGGCGATCAGGTCGTCGCGCACGATGACCACGGTCACGCCAGCGGCGCCGGCGTTTTTCTGAGCGCCGGCGTAGATGAGTCCGTAGCGCTCGACGTCGAGTGGCTGCGACAAAAAGCAGCTCGAAACATCGGCGACCAGCGGCACATCGCCGCAGTTAGGCAGCTCGCGGTACATGGTGCCAGAGATGGTGTTGTTCTGGCAGATGTAGACGTAGTCGAGCCCGTCGCCCGCAGCCTCGGCGGCAATACGCGCGTTGATGTCGGCCATGTCGGGGATGCGGTCGAAGTTGGTGTCTTCGGAGCTCGCGAGCAGCACGGCCTCGCCGTACTTGGCGGCCTCCTTGTACGCCTTGTTGGCAAAGTTGCCGGTCACGATGTAGCCGGCGCGCCCGCGGCGCATGAGGTTCATGGGGATGCCCGCAAACTGCAGCGTGGCGCCGCCCTGCAAAAACAGGACACGGTAATTGTCGGGGATGCTCAGCAGGCGGCGTAGGGTTGCCTCGGCGTCGTCGATGATCTGCTGGTACATGCTAGATCGATGGCTCATCTCGAGCACGGACATGCCGCAACCGTGGTAGTCCATCATCTCGTCGGCGATCTCGG
>URUW01000152.1 GCA_900551205.1 uncultured Collinsella sp.
GCTCATTCACCAGCGCCGCGCCGCCGAGGACCGCGATATCGTGGCCGAGGGTCGCGACATCGGTACCGTCGTATTCCCCAACGCGCAAGTAAAGGTCTTCCTGACCGCTGACCCGCGCGAGCGCGCCCGCCGCCGCGTGCTGCAGCGTCACCAAAACGACGCCCAGCCGCTTACTGCCGAGCAGCTCGAGGCCGAGGTCGACGAGACTCTCGACGCCCTTAAGCAGCGCGACAAGCTTGACAGCAGCCGCGAGGTCGCGCCGCTCGTGCCCGCCGAGGACGCCGTGCACGTTGACTCCACCGCCCATACCATCGACGAGGTCGTCCGCATTATCGAGGGCCTCATCAACCAAAGGAGGTAGCCTATGCGCCTGTTTAAACAGACGCCCGAGGACTATTACAACGCCCCGTATGCCGAGTTCCCCGCGCTCATCCGCGGCACCGTCGTCGTGGTCATGGCAATCCTTTGGGCCTTCTCCAAGCTCATGTGGCGCTGGAAGGTCGAGGACGCCGACCTGCTGTTTGAGCGCCAGGAGGGCCGCGGCAGTGTTGTCATCTGCAACCACACCTCGATGGCCGAGCTCTTGGCCGTGGAGACGGCGCTGTTCTTTGGTGGCCGCCGCATTCGCCCCATTTTTAAGTCCGAGTTTGCCAAGAGCAAGATCGTACGCTGGGCCTTTAGCCGCGTAGGTGGCATTCCCGTCGAGCGCGGTACCGCCGACATGAAGTGTTTGCGTGCCGCCCAGCATGCGCTGCAGCGCGGCGAGGACGTTCTGATCTTCCCCGAGGGCACGCGCATCCGCTCGCGCGAGATTAAACCCGAGGTCCACGGCGGCTTTGCGCTCATCGCCCAGATGGGCAAGGCACCCGTCAACCCGCTCGCCATCTGCGGCTGGTCCGACATCACGCCTGCGGGCAAAAAGCTCATGCGTCCCAAGAAGTGCTGGATTCGTGCCGGCAAAGCCGTCTCGCTTTCCGATGCACCGGCCGGGCTTAAGCGTACGGAGCGCTTGGCCTGGTTTGAGTCCGAGGCTATGAGCCGCGTATACGCCATGCGCGACGAGCTGTGCGCCGAGCATCCTGGCAGGTTCTAGCCATGAGCGAGAACGTGACGAACACCGCCGCGACTGCGTCCGACCAAGCCACCGTGCCCACCATCGAGATTGCAGCTCACGCCGGCACCTGCTACGGCGTGCAGCGCGCGCTCGACATGGCATTGGCCGCCGCGCCGCAGGCAGGGGAGAGCGCTCAGGTCCACACGCTGGGTCCGCTCATCCATAACCCCATCGTGGTGCGCGAGCTCGCCGAGGCAGGCGTCGGTCTGGCCGACACCTTGGACGACGCCGCAACCGGCACCATGATCATCCGCGCCCACGGCGTGGTACCGCAGGTCATCGATGCTGCCCGCAAGCGCGGCCTTAACGTGGTCGATGCCACCTGCCCCTACGTGAAGAAGGTCCATGTGGCGGCCGAGCGCCTGGTGCACGAGGGCTACCACGTGATCGTCGTGGGCGAGCCGGGCCATCCCGAGGTCGAGGGTATTCTGGGCCACGCCGGCAATGACGCGCAGGTCGTGAGCTGTGCCGCCGACGCCGATGCCCTGCCGCTCAAGGGCAAGGTGGGCCTGGTTGTACAGACCACCCAGACCGCGCAGAACCTCGCCGAGGTCGTGGCCGCTATCACCCCGCGCGTACAAGAGCTTCGTGTGATCAACACCATCTGCGCCGCCACGAGCGAGCGTCAACAGGCGGCAGCCACGCTTGCCAACCGCTGCGACTGCATGGTCGTGGTGGGCGGCAAGAACTCGGGCAACACCCGCCGCCTGGCACAGATTTGCGCCGACGCCTGCGAGCGCACGTATCACATCGAGGAAGCTTCCGAGCTCCAGGCCGAGTGGTTAACCGGCGCTCACCACATCGGTATCACCGCCGGCGCTTCCACCCCGCAAGAACACATCGAGCGCGCCGTAACGCGCATCAAGGAGCTTTGCCGCTAATCATGGACCAGACCGTACCCGCATATGCCGCCGAGGTGGCCGATTACGGGCGCAGCCGCGACCCCGAGCCGGGTGAAGGCGCGCTCGTAAAGAACGTGCGTCCCGAATCGCCCGCGTGGGATGTGGGTATCGAGCCGGGCATGCGCGTGCTCACGGTCAACGGCGAGCAGCTCACCGACATGATCGTGTGGCTCTGGGAGGCCGACGATGATACCGTCGACCTCGAGGTTTTCGACCCACGCGACAACACCGTCACCTCCGTCGAGCTCGACCGCTTCCCGGGAGAGGACTGGGGGCTGGAGTTCGACGGCCCTATCTTTGACGGCATGCGCACCTGCGTGAACGCCTGCGTGTTCTGCTTTATGACCATGCTGCCCAAGGGCGGCCGTTCCACGCTCTACATTCGCGACGACGACTATCGCCTAAGCTTTTTACAGGGCAACTTTGTCACGCTCACGAACCTCACCGACGATGATGTTCAAAACGTCATCCAACGCAACATGAGCCCTATGAACGTGTCGGTCCATGCCGTAAGCCCCGACGTCCGCCGCCGCATGATGGGCCGCAACGCCCAGCGCGGCATGGACGTGCTCGAGGCCAAACCTGGTGGGCAACCTCTGCACCGGTACCGACATCATGGCCGCCGGCATCGAGATTCACGCGCAGATCGTGTTGTGCCCCGGCATGAACGACGGCGAGGAGCTGGAAAAGACTCTGCGCTTTTGCGAGGAGCACGAGCAAATCACAAGCCTGGGCATTGTGCCGCTCGGTTTTACCAAGCATCAGAACCGCTTTAGCTGGTCCTACAGCGACAAGCCCGAGCTGGCTCGCGAGACCATTGCCATGATCCGGCCTTTCCAGGATCGAGCCTACGAGCGCTTTGGCCGCCACACCTTCCAGATGAGCGACGAGTTCTATCTGGACGCCGGCATCGATCCTCCCGAGGCGGACTTTTACGACGGTTACCCGCAGTACTACGACGGCATTGGCATGATCCGCTCGTATCTGGACGAGACCGACGACGTGCTTGCTGCCGACGCCGAGCGTCTGGCCCGCGTCCGCGAGGCCATCGCCGCCCGCAGCCAGCACCTGCTGTGCCTCTCGGGCGCCAGCGCGCGCGACACCGTGGCCCGCTTTGTGGAATCGCCGCACGGCCTCGCCGGCACCGTCACAGCCATCAAAAACCGCTACTTTGGCGGCAACGTGGACGTGACCGGCCTCATCGTCGCCTGCGACATCTTGGAGCAGCTGCCACAAGACCTGTCGGGGGTTATGCTCTTTGTGCCTAAGCTCATGTTCAACGCTGACGGCATGACGCTTGACGAGTATCATCGTGACGATTTACTCGCAAGCCTTACCAGTCGCGGTGCCGAGGTTCATGTGGTGTCGACCATGCCGCATGAGTTGCTCGATACCCTGGAGCATATCCTTGGCATTGTGTCCGCGGACTCTAACATTTCCACTGACCCTACCCATTAAAGGAGAGCAGATGAAACCTATCGTCGCCGTCGTCGGACGCCCCAACGTGGGCAAGTCCACGCTCGTTAACCGCCTGGCCCAGACCTCGGACGCCATCGTCCACGAGTCCCGCGGCGTCACGCGCGACCGCTCGTATCACACGGCCGATTGGAACGGCCGCGAGTTCACCATCGTCGACACGGGCGGCATCGAGCCGCTCAAGAGCGATGACGTCTTTGCCACGTCCATCCGCGACCAGGCGCTCGCCGCCGCCGAGGAAGCCGCCGTCATCCTGTTTGTGGTCGACGGCCGCACCGGTGTCACCGAGGAGGACGAGTCGGTCGCCCGCATGCTCAAGCGCTGCGACAAGCCGGTCTTTCTGCTGGTGAACAAGCTCGACAACCCCGATCGCGAGAACGACAGTATCTGGGAGTTCTATTCGCTCGGCATCGGCGAGCCCACGCCGCTCTCGGCCCTGCACGGCCACGGCACGGGCGACCTGCTCGACGACATCGTGGCCCTGCTTCCTGAGGAAGAGGACGAAGTCGCCGACGAGTTCCCCGATGCGCTGAACGTGGCCATCATCGGCCGCCCCAATGCCGGTAAGTCCTCGCTGTTCAACCGCATCCTAGGTGCCGACCGCTCCATCGTGTCCAACATTGCCGGCACGACGCGCGACGCCATCGACACCGTCGTGGAGCGCAACGGAAAGCACTACCGCATGGTCGACACCGCGGGCATTCGCAAGAAGAGCACCGTGTACGAGAACATCGAGTACTACTCCATGGTCCGCGGCCTGCGCGCCATCGACCGCGCCGACGTGGCACTGCTCGTCGTCGACGCCTCCGTGGGCGTCACCGAGCAGGACCAGAAGGTCATGGGTCTTGCCATCGAGCGCGGCTGCGCCATCGTGGTGCTGCTCAACAAGTGGGATCTGCTCGACGATGACCGCAAGCGCGAGGCCTGCATGGAGACCGTCGACCGCCGTCTGGGCGTCATGGCTCCCTGGGCCCAGTATCTGCGCATCTCGGCCCTGACCGGCCGCAGCGTGGAGAAGATCTGGGCAATGGTCGACGCCGCCGAAAAGACGCGCTCGCAGAAGATCAGCACCTCGCGCCTCAACACGTTCCTCACCGACCTGCGCGAGTTCGGTCATACCGTGGTGGACGGCAAGCGCCGCCTGCGCATG
>URUW01000153.1 GCA_900551205.1 uncultured Collinsella sp.
GGGAGCGGCTTGGTCATCCAGACCCGCACGCCCGCGCAAGATGAGCCAGCCATGGCCCGGCCACCAACTCGTGGCCTCAAAGCGCTGATTTTGCAGCAGCTCCTGCCACACATCCTTGGTGCGCGCCGTCACAAACCACAGCTTGCCGTCCTGAATCTGAGCAAACGAAAATGGACGTACATGTGGCTGCCCGTCCACGCTCGTCGCCAAGTACCACGCCGGCACCGACGTCAGATACTCCAAAACCGTATTCAATCCGTCCACGTTTCCTCCTGTACTAGCCAGTTTGAGAGCCTGGTTTGTGTGAGCTAGAGCTCCAGGCGCTCCTCGCTGCCGTCGATATCACAGAAGCGCGCGGCAATGTTGCGGACCGAAAAGAAAGCAAGGCGGCCGTCGTTGGCACTCTCGTGTTCCTCGCCGATGCCCACCATGTGCTTAAACCCCGCTTGACGCACCTTGTCGCTCGCAACCGCGTCGTCCTCAAGTACGGCCTCGCCGGTCAACACGATCCAACATTCTCCCGGCTTCCAGCCCGAGAGCTCAAACTTGGGATTCGCACTCAGCTCCGCCCACACGTCCTTATCGCGCGACGTGCAAAACCACAGCTTACCGTCATCGACCATGGCAAACGAAAACGGCCTCACGCGAGGCTGATGCCCGTCGGCCACATCGGTCGTGGCCAGATACCACGCCGGAATGCGCCTGAGATACGAACAGGCGCGCTCAAGCTGAGCCGTGCGGTCGTTGTCGGTCATGGGGACCCCTTTCCTGCGCTCGAATCGCGCCTAAACAAGTTGAAGATTGATGACGATGACGCAGATGAGCAGCAACGCCGTCACCACCACCGCCAACGCATCGCCGCGGCCAAATGTAAGCGCATGCAGACGCGTGCGGCCCTGCTCGCCATGATAGCAACGGGCATCCATGGCGGCAGACAACGTCTCGGCATGACGGAACACGCCCGTGAACAGTGGAATCGCCACACTGCCGAGCATACGCACGCCGCCGAGCGGACCGCCCGTCACGCGTGCACCGCGGCTTGCCTGCGCATCGGCCGTCTGCTTCATCTCGGTGGCAAACTGCGGCATAAAGCGCAGCGCGATGCCCATGATCATGCCGAGCTCGTGCGCAGGAAGTCCCACACGCGCAAACGGTGCGAGCAGGCGCTCAAAACCCGCGGTGAGGTCGAGCGTCGGTGTGGTGAGCGTAATAGCGCTCATACCGGCCATCATCAACGTCAGGCGGCACGCCATAAAGGCGGCAGAACGCAGTGAGCCCTCGCTTATCTGCAGAAAGCCGAGCTGCCACAGGATGCGCCCACTCTGATCGGTAAACAAGTTGAGCACCGCGACCACGACGACGATTGCCAGCAGCGGCGCCATCGACGACAGAACGCGACGAGCCGGCACCCGGGACACGGCATAGATCAGCACGACGAAAATTGCGACAGGGGCCAGTCCGCGGAAGCCACTGACCGTGAGCGTCGTGATCAGAAACACAAAGCCCAAGAGCAACTTGGTTCGCGGGTCCAGGCGGTGGATTGCACTATCGCCGGGATAGTAGCTGCCAAACGAAAACGCCTCCATTAGCAGTCCTCCTCTCGCGCGACCGTCTTGGATTTAGCAATGTCCGCGACGTTAGAAGGACCGTCTGAGCGACCGATCAGCAAATCTGCCAGCTCGTCGGCCAGCGACTCAACCGTATAGAGCCCGCCGCAACGCAGCGGCACGCCCGCTTCCGCGAGCGCCAACGCCATGCGCTGGGCGGCGGGAACGCCCAAGCCGATCGACTTGAGCTCATCGGCATGTGCAAACACCTGCGCGGGGGTTCCCTCGGCAAACACCGCGCCTTCGTTCATCACGACGATGCGGTCGCAGCAGTTGGCCAGGTCATCCATACTATGCGAAACCATGACAACGGTCAGGCCATCGCGGTGAAGTCGATCGATAAGCTCAAGGAAATCCCTGCGCGCAGCCGGATCGAGCCCCGCCATGGGTTCATCGAGCACCAGGACTTCGGGCTCCATGGCGAGCACACCGGCGAATGCCACGCGCCGTTGCTGACCGCCCGAAAGCTCAAAGGGACTCTTGTCGCCGACCGTGGAAAGGTCGAGGCCCACGCGCGAGAGCGACGACTCGACGCGACGGTCGACTTCATCTTGCGGCAAGCCAAGGTTGTGCGGGCCAAACGCCACGTCCTGCGTCACGGTTTCGGCAAACAGCTGACGCTCGGGATATTGAAACACCACGCCGACCTTGGCCTTAACCGCGGCGGCGTCTTTCTTGTTTGACAGATCGAGCCCCAGCGCGCGAACGAATCCCTCCTGGGGGCGAATCAAACCGTTGAGATGCTGGACCAGCGTCGACTTACCCGAACCGGTATGACCTGCCAAGCCCAGGAACTCGCCGCGATGCACCGTCAGCGATACATCGCACAGCGCCCACGGGCTGCTGGGGTCGTTTCCCCAGAGAGCCTGTTTGCTCGATTTGCCCGCAGTGACCGAGCGCTTATGCCAGCGGCGGCGCTCGCGCGGACTGAGCGAATAACTGTACGAAACATGGGATAGCTCTATGACGGGCTCCGACGCTGCTGTTCCATCGTTTGCAGAGGATGCGTTGTCGAGCATACGAGGATCGGACTCAAAGGGCCGCCCCACGATGTCTACCCCACTCCGCTCGGCATAAGCCTGCGCAATCTCGGCGACCATATCCGCCTCACGCACCTGCGCGCAAACGGGTACGCCCTTCGCACGAAGTGCCCTACCTAGACAGCACGACGCCGGCATATCCAAGTTGAGCTGCGCAAGTTCGTCCGCCCGCGTCAAGATTTCCTCGGGCGTACCGAGCATGGCAACGCGCCCCGCCCGAAACACCGCGACACGATCGGCCTCGGCGGCCTCTTCCATAAAGTGCGTAATCATCACGATGGTCATGCCGCGAGCGTGCAACACGCGGCAAACCTTCATGAGGCCCTTGCGTCCACGCGGATCGAGCATCGAGGAAGCCTCGTCCAAGATGAGCACGCGCGGTTCCATGGCGAGCACGCCGGCAAGCGCCACGCGTTGCTTTTGGCCACCCGAGAGCGCGTGGGTCTCGTGGCGCTCAAAGCCCACCAGGCCCACGCCCTTCAGCGCCTCGCGTACGCGCTGCGCAATTTGCGCCGATGGCACGCCAAGGTTTTCGGGACCGAACGCAACGTCATCTTCGACAAGCGTTGCCACCAGCTGGTCGTCGGGATTCTGGAACACCATGCCTGCGGTCGAACGAATGTCGTAGACCAGCTCGGGATCGGACGCATCCATACCGTTGATACGTACCGTGCCCGCATCGGGCTGCAGCAGCGCATTCAGATGCTTGGCAAACGTCGACTTGCCCGACCCATTGCCACCGAGGATGCAGAAAAACTCCCCGTCCTCGATGTTCAGATCGACGCCGTCGAGTGCCGGTACGGCACCGTCATAGCTAAAGGAAACGCCCCGACACTCAATCATGCGCGGCCTTTGACCTGGTCCTTTTTAGGCGTGATGAGGTTGGAGACCGCCTTGTACACCGCAAGTGTCAATACCGAGTTAAGGACGGTCTTGATAAGGTTGAACGGCAGCACGGCAGGAATCATAAGCGGGGCGATCACATCGACCGAGCCATACCAGAACCATACGCCAATGGTAAGGTTTGCGACCATAGACAACGCCGTAGCGGCAATGACGCCGAGCACCAGGCCAATCACGGCACCCTTATAGGTATGCATCTTCTGGTAGACGATAGCCGCGGGCAGAATGTAGCCCAGCGTGGCAACCAGGTTCATAAGCGCGCCGACCCAGTCACCCGTGGTGAGCGCATGGATAACGATCGCCATAGCGGCAACAGCGGTACCGGCACCGGGGCCATACGCAAACCCGCACACCATCGCCGGCACCAGCGACGGGTCATACGTCAAAAACGGCGCCGAGGGAAGAATGGGCAGCTGCACATACATAAACAGGGCGCCCAAGGCGCACATCAGCGCCATGGTAACGAGCTGTTTGGTGCTCCACCTATTCGTGTTCTCAAAATGGATATGCTGCGACTGTTCAGACATAAGATCACCTGCCTCTTTCATCCGGACTCTAACCGTTGGTACTGGGATCTCACCAGTTCAGCCGGCATGCGAACCAACACACGCTCGGGTCGCGGACTCATCGGCTCGGCCGCAGGCATCTCGCCTGCGCCACGGCGCCCCTTTGACACCGCCCGATTTACCGCCAGTGGGGAATTTCACCCCGCCCTGAAACAGCAATTGAAAGTGTAGCACGAGCAATCGTTCGCGCAAGTATGCCAAGGGTAATTTGTGGTGGGGAAACGCTCCAGAAATGCGGTAGGGACAAGTTAGCGCAACAACCACGTCCTCCATCCGCCCCAAAGTAGCGCGCCTTTCGCGGCAGAGCCGCGAAACAGCGACCGGGACACGCATCCCCCACAACCACGTCCTCCTCCGCCCGCCGACCTCAAGGCCGTAAACGCAGGGAATCCGGGGGCGTGACGGGGTCTTCTCTCCGGAACATTCCGCACTGATATTTTCTGTATTGAAGACGTCGATGATGCACCCGTATAC
>URUW01000154.1 GCA_900551205.1 uncultured Collinsella sp.
AGACCTGGAACCGCAAGGCCCTGCTCAACACCGCCTCGAGCGGCTGGTTCTCGAGCGACCGCACCATTCGCGAGTACCGCGACGAGATCTGGCACGCGTAAAGGCGCGCGAGCTCCCTTTGCCGCACGGCATTACTCGACGGGCGCGACCGAGCGCCGCGCCCGTCGCTAATGGGTTTAGGAACATCGATGACAGAAGGAGAAATCGATGAGTAAGAAAGAATGCATCGCGATGCTCCTCGCAGGAGGACAGGGCAGCCGATTGGGGGCACTCACCCAAAAGATCGCAAAGCCGGCGGTTAGCTTTGGTGGCAAGTTCCGCATTATCGACTTTTCGCTCTCCAACTGCTCCAACTCGGGCATCGACACGGTGGGCGTTCTGACGCAGTACCGTCCCTACCTGCTGCACGCCTACGTTGGCTCCGGCGAGGCGTGGGATCTGGACAGCCGCGACGGCGGCGTGTCGATCCTGCCGCCGTACGAGACGCAGACCGGCGGCGCCTGGTATGCGGGCACGGCCGACGCCATTACGCAGAACCTGGACTACATCAAGGCCAACGACCCCAAGTACGTCCTGATTCTTTCGGGCGATCACCTGTATCGCATGGACTACCGCAAGATGCTCAAGACGCATATTGAGAACAACGCCGACCTCACGGTGAGCGTTATGCCCGTGCCGTGGGAGGAGGCCAGCCGCTTTGGCATCCTGACCACCGACCCCGAGGACGGCCGCATCACCAAATTCACCGAGAAGCCCGAGAAGCCCGATTCGAACCTCGCGTCCATGGGAGGCGCTCGAGGAGGACGCCCTGGACCAGCGCTCGAGCCACGACTTTGGCAAGGACATCATCCCCAAGCTGCTCGGCGAGAACAAGCGCCTGTACAGCTACGAGTTCCACGGCTTTTGGAAGGACGTCGGCACTATCGCCAGCTTCCACGAGACCTCGATGGACCTGCTGGGCAACAACCCTGAGTTCGATCTGTTTGACAAGCACTTCCCCATCATGTCCAACATCACCACGCGTCCGCCGCACTACATTGGACCGGACGGCCGCCTGGACGACTGCCTGGTCTCCAACGGCTGCAAGATCTACGGCACCGCTCGCCACTCGATCCTTTCGACCGATGTCATCATCGAGGAGCGCGCCGTGGTCGAGGACTCCGTGCTGCTGCCGGGTGCGCACGTTAAGAGCGGCGCGCACATCTGCCGCGCTATTTTGGGCGAGAACTCCACGGTCGAAGAGGGCGTGAAGCTCGGCTCTGTCGATACCACCAAGGATACGGCCGTCGTTGGAAATGACGTCGTTATCGGGAAGGGGGAATGATCCGATGATCAATCGCAAGGCCATCGGTTATATCACCGCTAACTACTCTTCGACCTACGGCAGCGTGCTGCTCAAGGACCGCCCCATCGCGTCTGTTCCGTTTTTGGGCCGCTACCGCCTGATCGACTTCCCGCTGTCCAACATGATGAATGCCGGCATTAAGACCGTCGGCGTCGTCATGCCGGGCAACTACCGCTCCCTGATCGACCACGTGGGCTCGGGCAAGGACTGGGGCCTGGACCGCAAGAAGGGCGGCCTGTTCATGGTGCCCGGCAACGCGTATGGCACCACCAAGGGCGGAATGCGCTTCCTGCTGCGCGACATCATCTCCAACAAGACGCTGTTCCAGCGCTCGGAGAATCCCTATGTTGTGATGATGGGCACCAACATCATCTTTAACATGGACCTCAACACCATCATCGACGCGCACGAGAACTCCGGTGCCCAGATGACCGTGGTGTACTGCAAGGCCACGCGAAACGTCGATGACGAGACCAAGCTCGAGATTAACGAGAACGGCCGCCTGACGGGCGTGAGCGCCGGCGTCGTGTACGGCGACAACGCCTCTATGGACTGCTGCATCGTCAACCGCGAGACGCTGCTCGAGATCATCGACCACTACCAGGCCGCTGACTATCTGGACCTGCTCGAGGCACTCCAGGGCGACTTTGGCAACATCGACGTGTGCAGCTACGAGTACAAGGGCGAGGTCGTGGGCGTGTTTAGCGAAAAGTCGCTGTATCGCCGCAGCATGGACCTGCTCGACCAGACCGTGGCCGACCAGCTCTTTGACCCCGAGCGCCCGATCCTGACCAAGGCTCACGACGTGCCGCCTTCGCGCTATGCGACCGGCAGCCACGCCTGCAACTCGATCATCTCGGCCGGCTGCATCATCAAGGGCACCGTGCGCAACTCGATCCTGTCGCGCGGCGTCGTGGTCGAGGAGGGCGCCTCGGTGACCAACTCGATCATCAACCAGAGCTGCATCATCAAGAGCGGCGCACGCGTTGAGAACGCCATCCTGGACAAGAACAACGTGGTCCCCACCAACACCGAGCTTCGCGGTACGCCCGAGAACATCCTGGTGCTGGGCAAGGCCCCGTTAACTTCCGATACCACCATCGTGCGCTAACGTTGGCACCGCATAATCGCACGTAATAGGTAGCCGCCCGGTTCGCGCCAGGCGGCTATTCTCGAATTGCAACATGGGAGACAATATGGCACAAACCAGCAAAAAGATGCAGATCGTGTTTGCCTCGGCCGAGTGCGCACCGTTTGTTAAGACCGGTGGCCTGGGTGACGTGGCGGGCTCGCTGCCTGCGGCGCTTGTGCGCGCCGGCGCCGAAGTTATCGTGATGGTGCCTAAGTACGCCACCATCAAGGATGAGTACAAGGCGCAGATGGAGCACTTCTCCGATTTTTACGTGAGCCTGGGCTGGCGCAACGAGTACTGCGGACTCGAGAAGCTCGAGCACGACGGCGTCACCTATATGTTCATCGACAACGAGCGCTACTTCGCGCGCGACTATCCGTACGGCTTCTTTGACGACGGCGAGCGGTTTGCGTTCTTCTCCAAGGCCATCACCGAAAGTCTGCAGCACCTGCCGGCCGGCTTTGAGTGCGACATCCTGCACTGCAACGACTGGCAGACGGCACTGGCGCCCGTGTTCTTGCGCGAGTTCTACCAGGGCCTGCCGCTGTACGACCGCGTCAAGACCGTGTTCTCGATCCATAACGTGGCGTTCCAGGGCCAGTTTAGCGACACCGTGATGGAGGACATCCTGGGCGTGGCGCATATTCCCGCTGCCGCCTCGCAGCTGCGTTGCGACGCCTGTAGCGTCAACTACATGCTGGGCGCGCTGCGCTATGCCGACGCCATTACCACGGTGAGCCCCACCTATGCCAACGAAATCCAGACACCCGAGTTTGGCGAGGGCCTGGACGGCGTGCTGCGCGAGCGCTCCTACGCGCTGCAGGGCATTTTGAATGGCATCGACGTCGCGGGCTTTGACCCGGCGACCGACAAGCGCATTGCCGCCAACTACACCGTCGAGGACCGCTCCGGCAAGGCCGTGTGCAAGGCCAAGCTGCAGGAAGAGCTGGGGCTCGAGGTGCGCGACGACCGCCCGCTCATGGTGATGGTCACGCGCCTGACGCGCCAAAAGGGCATGGATCTGGTCATGTACGCGCTCGACCGCATTCTGGCCGGCGGCGTTCAGGTGGCCGTGCTGGGCACTGGCGACCGCGACTACGAGGACGGCCTGCGCTACTTCCAGGACAAGTACCCCGGCACCATGGCCGCACGCATCGAGTTCGATCCGGCGTTGTCGCAGCGTATGTATGCCGCCGCCGATATGTTCCTGATGCCTTCGAAGTTTGAGCCCTGCGGCCTGTCGCAGATTATCGCCATGCGATACGGCACCCTGCCGATTGTTCGCGAGACCGGTGGCCTGAAGGACACCGTGATCCCGTATAACGAGTTTACCGGCGAGGGCACGGGCTTCTCGTTTAGCAACTTTAACGGCGACGAGATGGGCGACGCGGTGTTCCGCGCGGCACGCCTGTTCTGGGACAACCGCGATGCCTGGAACCAGCTGGTCACGCAGGCCATGAGCCAAGACTTTAGCTGGACGCGCTCGGCCGACAAGTATCTGGACCTGTACTTCTTTATGCATCCGGAGATTGAGCGGCCGGCGGCTGTTGTCGACGAGCCTGAGGCTGTTGAGGAGCCCAAGGCCGAGGAGAAACCGGTTGAGGCTGAGCCCGTTAAGGCCGAGCCTGTGATGAAGGTCGAGGCTACTCCCGAGTCCGAGCCCGAGGTGAAGCCTGCCGCGAAGCCCACTGCGAAGCCTGCGGCAAAGAAGACCACGACTCGTAAGACGACGGCTAAGAAGGCCACCACGACCAAGTCGGCGACAACCAAGACCACCGCTGCCAAGTCAACGACGACGCGCAAGCGCACGACCGCCGCGGCCAAGAAGGCCGCCGAGGCCGAGGTCGTTCCCGAGGTAAAGGCCGAGACCGCCACCGCCGAGGCTAAGCCTGCGGCAAAGACTCCGGCCATGACCGCTGCCAAGAAGACGACCGCGTCCACCAAGAAGGCAACGGCAGCCAAGAAGACCACGGCTACGAAGTCGACGACCACGAAGGCCGCTACGACGAAGGCCGCCGCGAAGACGACCCCGAAGGCAGCCGCAAAGCCGGCCGCCAAAGCCGAGGAGACGCCCGCTGAGACAAAGGCTGA
>URUW01000155.1 GCA_900551205.1 uncultured Collinsella sp.
CTCAAGCCGGCCGCAAGCCCGCCGCCCGTCTGCGCGGCGCCACCTCGGGCTGCATGTTTGTGGGAATTAGCTAACCGAAAGGCTTACACGTGAACGAAGAACCTCAAGTCCTCTACTGCGACGCCTGGCTCATGGCCATCGATAAGCCCGCTGGCATGATCGTCCACGGTGACGGCACCGGCGAGCGCACGCTCACCGACTACGCCAGCGACCTGCTGCTGGCGATGGGCGACGGCTTTGCCGCGACCGACATGCAGCCGCTCAACCGCCTGGACCGCAACACCACCGGCGTGGTGCTGTTCTCGCTCGACAAGCAGACGCAACCCGCTTTTGACCAGATGATCATCGACCACGCATTCGAAAAGCACTATCTGGCGCTCGCCGAGGGCAAGATCGACTGGAACGAAAAGCTCATCGACAAGCCCATCGCCCGCGACCGCCACGACAGCCGAAAGATGCGCGTCGGCGCCAGCGGCAAGCCGTCTCAAACGCGCGTGAAGGTGCTCAAGCGCCTTAAGAGCCGCCGTGGTCTGCCCACGCGCTCGTATATCGATGTCGAGTTACTCACCGGCCGCAAGCATCAGATTCGCGTGCACCTGGCGAGCGAGCGTCATCCCCTTGTTGGCGACGACCTATACGGAACGCCGCGCCCCTGCGGCCTGATGCTCCACGCCCACAGCGTGTCCTTCACGCACCCCGTAACCGGTGAGCACATCCACATCGAAGCCCCCTGCCCCTGGGAGCCCTAAACCACCACAATGGGGACAGGCACCTTTATGATGGTTTTGCCGCGATGGCTCAGCCGCGGTCCCAAAACGTCTCGATCTGTAACAGTTAGAACCCATTTTCTGGTCTACCTGTTACAGATCAAGACTTTCGAATCCCCCTTAAGGGAAAATCTCAATCTGTAACAGTAACTCGGCAAAATCAGTCCCAGATGTTACAGATTGAGACAAAGGGACGGCGCGGTTCGTAAGTATCTCGATCTGTAACATCTAGCCTGCTTTTAACGGTCTGGTTGTTACAGATTTAGATAAACCGGTAGACAACAAAAGTGGCAGCGCCCGGGATGGTCGTTGCCGCTTTTCCATTGACCCACCACAAAGGTGCCTGTCCCCTTTGTGGTGGTTTTGGCCTTCCCGTCGCTAGACCGTGACGACGTTGTCCATTGTCCGGTACTTGGCGGGGACCTCGCCTGCGGTAATAATCGTTGCGTCACGAAAGTCCGCGAACTTGACGGGCGCCACCATGCCAAATTTACTGGCGTCCGAGATTACGAAGCGCTTGGCCGTATGGCGCATCGAGATACGCTTTACTTGCGCCTCCTCGATATCGGGCGCCGTGAAGCCCTGCTCGGCGGCAATGCCGTTAGAGCCCCAAAAGCCACAGTTGAAGTTGTAGCGGTCTAAGGTTGCCAAGGCATCGGGGCCAACGAGCGCCTCGGTCTCGGGTTTGAGCTCGCCACCCAGCACCACGGTACGCATGCCGCGCAAAGCAAGGCGTTGAGCATGGAGCACGGAATCGGTCACATAGGTGACATCTTCAAGGTGTGGAAGATGCTCGATGAGCCTGAGCGTCGTCGATCCCGAGTCGATGTATACAAAGCTCTCAGGCTCCACCAGCGCTGCCGCACGGGCGCAGATACGCTCCTTGTCGTCGTTGTGCAGATCGCTGCGCTCATTGAGCGTCAGGTCGCGCGTCACGTGCGCACGCTCAAGGCTCGTCGCTCCACCGTGGACCTTGGCGATGCGGTGTGCGCGGTCGAGCGTCTGCAGGTCGCGCCGAATGGTAGACGCCGTCACACCCAGTGCCTCAGCAAGCTCTGGCACGGTAACCGAGCCAGCCTGCTGCACCATCGATACGATCGCGTTGAGCCTATCTTCCGCAAGCATCGCTTACTCCTCCTCGGGGTACACGACTCCCCAGTCGGCGCGAAGCTTGGTCATAAGCTCCATAACATCAGAAGCATAATCCAGCAGCTCGCGCTTGGAGTCGTCGCCGGCAACGGCCTTCTCAAGATCGGCCATCTCATAGCAAAGGGCGTAAGCCTCGGTGCCGGCGTTGACCTCCTCGCGGTGGCCATCCTCAGTCCACACGATGGTCGCGTGATCGGCGCGCGGATAATCGTTGACCTCGATATAGCACTTGTCGAAGCTAATGACCGAACGCTTGGGCTGCTTGGAGTGGAGCGTAAGGCTCACCACGCCCAGCTGCTGTTCGGCATTACGGCAGACGATGCCGCCCGCAACGTCAACACCGGTCTCGCAGGTGTTGCCCAGCGAAACGACCTCAGCGGGCTGGCTTGCCATAAAGAGACGCATGACGGACAGGGCATACACGCCAATATCGAGCATGGCACCGCCAGCAAGGTTGCGGTTGTAGAAGCGATTGGTCAGATCGCCGTACTCCTTATAGCTGCCAAAGTTGAGCTGGGCGAGATTCATGCGGCCGAACTCACCGACATCCATGCGGCGACGCAGCTCCTGATACAAAGGCATGTGGAGCACCGTGGTGGCGTCCATAAGGACAACGTTGTGCTCGTTGGCAATGGCGCGGGCCTCGTCGAGCTCGGCAGAATTGAGGGTGATAGCCTTTTCACAGAGCACGTGCTTGCCAGCTGCCAGAGCGGCTCGCAGGTAGGTGATGTGAGTGTTGTGCGGCGTGGTGATATAGACTGCGTCAATGTTCGAATCGGCATAGAGGTCCTCGACCGTTTCATAGACCTTCTCAACGCCATGCTGCTCTGCAAAAGCCTGAGCCTTGGACAGTGTGCGGTTGGCAACGCCCGCAAGCTTGCGGCCGGCAAGAGCGAGAGACTGGGCCATCTGGTTGGCGATAACGCCGCACCCGATCACAGCCCAACGAAGCTCGGGAGCCGTAAAGATATCATCGGGGAATGGCTTGTCCTGGACCGAAGCGAACGCTGCTTTTGCGGCTGCCGCGGAGTCGAGTGGAGCCTGCTTGGAATCTACCATATGTGCCTCCTGTGTCATAGAACGTCTTGCATTTCGGATAGCTCTATATTCGCAAAAACACGCGCGTCTGTGCGCGTTTTTGCGTATCTCACCGCTAAACGGTCATTTTTGTCCCGTAAACGGCGCATCTATACGCATATTCACGCAATCCCACGCACGCAAATACGCACAAATGCGAACCGGTCATTGCTCAGAGACAGGGGCTTATGCTTAGAACTCAAAAGACAGGATGATCCGCTTCGCCTTCGCTCATGGCGCGCTGCAGCTCTAAGGACCGTCCCAAACTGCCGACAGAAAAGGAACGTTCCAAACTGCAGACAGAAAAAGAACGTCCCCAGGCGCCGGCATTTCAAGAGCACTCATTTAAGTCTGTCCCCAATGAGTGGGAGCAATCAGAGACCCTTTGCGAGGGAGGCCGGACGTGGCCTTCCTCGTTTTTATTCATGGACTTTAGTCCGTGCCGCGCGGCACGCGCGGCATAGAAAGCCACCCGCTCAGCGGGTGGAGGCCAATTTCCGCTACGCGACAAAAACCTTCCCCCTAGCATGAGGATTGTTCAGGTCATCATACTAGGGGGAAGGTGATTGCTGTGGCCCAGAAAGCCAACAGCCTCGCGTACACGAAATGGCTGTGCAAGTACCGCATCGCACCGAGGTCAAGCTCATCGCCGCCATCGTCGAGAAGCACCCCAAGGTGCGCTTTGCCGCGAGCCGCACCTCGGCCCACGCCGACCTCTACGACCGCATGGAGCAGGCCCTGTGCGAGTGCGTGGCCAACGCGGTGGAGGTCGTCCGCTCCGACATCAGCCCCGCGCTTCTTGTCCACACCGGTCCAAACCTCGTGGGTGTGGCGGTCCAGGGACTCTAGCGGAGGCGGGGCGTCCTGCCCCAAAAACAAATGCAAAAGACGAGCACTTCTTGCCGCTCAATTGGCAAGAAGCGCTCGTCTTTTCTTAACGCGTTGTATGGCGGAGAGAGCGCAAGTTACGCGAGCGCCCTTCTTGCCAGCTCGGCCGCGCCGAGGATTCCTTGGTCGCCGCCGCAGCCCGGGGCGCAGATGTAGCTCTCCATGTCCTTAAGCTCGGCGGTCTGGATGTAGCCACCCAGATATTCGAGGGTCTTCTTGCGGACGATGCCGTAGAGCTGCTCCTGGTGCATCACGCCGCCGCCGAGGACGATGCGGCGAGGCGAGTACATGAGCACGAGGTTCGCGCACATCTGCCCCAGATAATCCCCCTCGAGCGCCCACACCTCATCGTTGTCCGCGAGCTCGGCCGCGGGCTTTCCCCAGCGCGCGGCGATGGCGGGGCCGGAGGCGAGCCCCTCGAGACAGCTCGCGTGGCTCGGGCAGACGCAGCGTCCCTCCTCGGTGGGACGGGTCCTTACCAGCATGTGACCGGCCTCGGGGTGCAGCATGCCGTGAAGGAGTCTGCCCGCGCACATGACGCCCGCGCCCACGCCGGTGCCGATGGTCACGTAGACGGCGTCCTCGAGCCCCTTGCAGCAGCCGAAGACCACTTCGCCGAGGCAGGCAACGTTCACGTCCGTGTCGTAGGCCACCGGAATCCCGAGGGCGTCGGCG
>URUW01000156.1 GCA_900551205.1 uncultured Collinsella sp.
AACGTCGATTTTTCAGAGCCCCAATAACTCACTGTACATGGGCTCGGCTCCGCGCGAAGCGCTCGGCTTTGCTGGCAGCCTGGGTAGCCTGGCGCGCTATGCGGGTATGGCAGTGGGCATTACGGTGGCGTCGAATATCCTGTATGGGCAGATGAGCGTGGCGATGGGCGAGGCCGTGACCAGTTTTGTTGCAGGTCGTCCGGATGTGTTCCTGTTTGGTTTTCGTTCGGTGTTCTATGTGTTGATGGCCGTGGCAGCCGTGGGCTTTGTCCTCTCGATGGTTCGTTTGGTGAGGATGCGCGCCCGCCATTAGCGTGTTAGGAGGCTGCCTGCCACGTATTCGCGCCGTCTCAAAAAAACTGGTTTGTGGTGCGATGCGGCTTGTGGGACGGGCGGGGGTCGGTCCGTGGTAGACTATCGAACAACGTTTATTAATCGCGCGGTATCGTTGCCGCGAGAAGGGGTTGCGCCATGCAGGAGCTTGAGGATCGTATTCGCCATGACGGCATCGTAAAGGCCGGTAACGTCCTTAAGGTTGATGCCTTCCTCAACCACCAATGCGACGTTGAGCTGTTCGACCACATGGGCGCCGAGTGGGCCCGTCTGTTCAAGGATGTCGAGATCAACAAGATCCTGACGATCGAGGCTTCTGGCATTGGTATGGCTTGCATCGCGGCTCAGCATTTTGGCGGCGTGCCGGTGGTCTTTGCCAAGAAGGCACAGTCCATCAACCTCGACGGCGAGCAGTACGCCACGACCATCTACTCCTTTACCAAGCAGAAGGAGTACCCGGTCATCGTTGGCAAGCGTTTCCTGTCTGAGGGCGACAAGGTTCTGATCATCGACGACTTCTTGGCCAACGGCTGCGCGCTCGAGGGTCTTATCAAGATCTGCGAGGCTGCGGGTGCCGAGGTGTCCGGTATTGGCATTGCGGTGGAGAAGGGCTTCCAGGGCGGCGGCGATAAGCTCCGCGAGCGCGGCTTTCGCGTCGAGAGCCTGGCCCGTATCGCCGATATGGACTGCGAGACCGGCGAGATCACCTTCGCCTAAGCGCGCAACACAAGCGATTGGTATGCGATGTGACAAAGGGACTGTCCCTTTGTCACATTTTTTGTATGAGGGGAGGTGTTGATATGGATGAGAACAAGATGGGATGGCGCGAGTATGCGCGCTATGCCGAGATGTCGGCCGAGGAGTTGGCGCGCGATTGCGAGGTGCAGGTGTTTCGCGCGACGGGTCCGGGCGGGCAGGGCGTGAACACGACGGACTCGGCGGTGCGCATGAAGCATATCCCTTCGGGAATTACCGTGACGGCGCGCGAGAGCCGCAGTCAGTTCCAAAACCGTAGTAGCTGCCTGCGTAAGCTGCGCGCTGAGCTTGAGCGTCGCGGGCGTCCACCGCGCCGACGCGTAAAGACTAAGGTGCCTCTGCGCTCTCGCCAGCGGAGGCTCAATGACAAGCACTTCAACGCGATTAAAAAGGCCAACCGTCGCAAGCCGGGCAGGGAGGAATGATCTTCTCAATAAGTTGCGGTGAAATAGGGACTGTTTTGCGGCTTTAGCTGTATAAACAGTCCCTATTTCACCGCAACTTAGGGGTGGTTATCGGGTGGGGCGCCAGACTTGGAGGGCGCCGGCGAGGATGTCGACCTCGATGCGCGAGGCGACAACGGGCTCGCCGTCGGCCTGGATGGGGTAGTCGGGCCCCTCAAAGGTGAGCTCGGCATGGCGGCAGCGGCGCATGCGTACCGGCGGAAGCTTGGTGTGGTGGCCGTCTTTGGCCGAAAGGAACATAGGCAGGGCAACCGCGCGAGGGACGGGGCCACAGGCGTAGCAGACGTCGAGTATGCCATCGCAGGGATCGGCATCGGGGCAGATGCGATAACCCGAGCCATACGTGGGGCCCAGCTGAATCGCCATGATGATCGCCCTCACGCGCTCGGCGGGCGCGCCGTCAAAGCTGACCGTCATGGGGTAGTTGCGATAGCGCAGGCCAAACTGCTCAAGTCCCGAGAGGGTGTAGAGCGGAGCGCCCGTCAGGCCGGTCTTTTTGCGCAACTCGGTGGTGCCCAGGCCGATGGCGGCATCGATGCCGACCGAGAGCGTCTGGTCGTAGTACTCAACCGAAGCCTCGCCGCTTCCGCTTGCGGGGTTCCATGAGCGAATGCGCCCGATATCCTGGTGCTGCAGCTCGCAGGTGAGCAGCGCGCCAAAATCCTTACCGGAGAAATCGTCGATTCCGAGCGTCTGGGCAAAATCGTTGCCGGAGCCCACGGGCAGGACGGCAAGGGCGGGACGGATGGCCTCTTCCTGCGCCATGAGCCCATTGACGACCTCGTGGATCACGCCGTCGCCGCCAAGGGCGATAACGGTGCGGTATCCCTGAGCCTGTGCGGCAAGCTCCTTGGCGTGCCCCATGCACTCGGTCAGCACTAGGTCAAACTGGGACGTGCGCGCCGTCATGTCCAAAAAGCGTTGCAGGCGCTCGGCAACCTCGCGCGCGGCGCCCGACTGGGCGACAGGATTGGCGATGATGATCGTGCGACCAAAGTCAGTTGCGTGCATGGGGCGACTCCCGGCGTGTGGCATGACGGTGCGGTCGCGCTCGGGTCGAATTGCCCCCGATTGTGGCTGCACGGCGATTACTTACGTCTACTCTATCAGGTCGTTGTGGCGCTCGATAGCCTCTGCCACCGTTCCGCCCTCGTCCACGATAAGCGAGCGGCGCTTGGGCGACACGATGCGCTGCGCGGGGTACACGCCACGGTGGCCGCCGACGAGATAGCTAATAAACGAGACGATGACAAAGAAGCCCGCGGCTGTTCCATGGAACAAGTCGATAGCCATCATGCAGGTGGTGATGGGCACGTTGAGGCCGGCACAGAAGACGCCGAGCATGCCGAGGGCCGCCATAAAGCTCGGATCGAGTCCAGCGAGGCAGCCAATCCATCCGCCGAGCGCCGCACCGATGCCAAACAGGGGCGTGACCTCGCCGCCTTGGAAGCCCGCGCCCAGGGTAAGCGCTGTGACGACCAACTTGATGACTGCGTCCGCCAGGGTGGTGTTGCCGGCAAATCCGGCGCCGGAAAGCCACGTGGAAAGGCCGGCGTAGTCCCAGGCGTCGAGGAGGGCATAGGCGGCCAAAACCACGAGTGCGCCTATGAGTGCGCGAATGAGGTAATTGGTGATAAAGCGACCGTACAGGCTCTTGACGGTTCGAACCGACCAGGCAAAGAGGCGTGCGGTGAGACCAAAGATGATGGCGCTGATAACAACGATGACAACCGTCTGTGGTGTCATGTTGGGAACGCTGGCGATGACATTCGCCTCGTACTCGGTTCCCAAGGCGAGCGATGTAAAGTAGCCGGTAAATGAGGCGACGAGGCAGTAGATGCCCGCGGTGTAGTCGATCTTTCCGATGAAGCACATCTCCATGCCAAAGAAAGCTCCGGCAAGGGGCGAACCGAATACGGCGCCAAAGGCCGACGAGATGCCGGCGAGCATGAGGTCGTGGTGGTCATGCTTTTTGAGGTGGGCGAGGCTCGAGATGTTGCTGGCGATGGTGCCACCAATCTGCACCGCAGCTCCCTCGCGACCGGCCGACCCGCCCGCTAGGTGCGTGAGCGTGGAACAGACGAAGGTGAGGACGGCCATGCGCATATGGATGAGGCGTGTGCCCAGAGCGGAGTCGATGACCAGGTTGTTACCACGTCTGGCGGCAAGGCCGTGGTTTTTGTACACCCATGCGGTGGCAACGCCCACAACGGGAAGCAGCGCGTAAATCCATGCATGGTGCTCGCGATAGTCGGTCGCGATATTCAGCGAGGCCAAAAACGCCCAAGCGGCAACGCCCATGGCAAGCGAGACGATAACGACGAGTACGAGCAACTTGGCGCTCGCGAGTAGGTTGCGGGCGTTGCGGCGCGTGTCGGCAGCCAAGAGATGCTCGGAGCGGGTGAGCTGTTGCCTGCCTGCCATGATGACGTCATTAAGGGAGAAAAAGCCGCCGTCGTCGAGCGACTGGGAATGATCCTGCGCCTCGTTTGCGCTTTCGGGTTTGTCGGTAAAAGCCATACGTTCCTCTTTTTGGTTGCAACAGGAGCATTATAGAACGTGCCAAACGTGACAAACCGGCAGGTTGATTTTCGGTTCTGTTTCGCCGTCCGTTACCGACAGGTGTATTCGCGGCCGCGGGCCAGATCTTGAGCAAGCGGCGAGGGATTATACTGAGATAAACATAAAGAATCGGCGCTTTTGTTGCGCGCCGCAGCATGCTAGAGGTGTATATGGCTGAGAAACTCATTCCGTTGGAGGACGCACAGGCGATCGTCTTGTCGCACGTGAATCGCACCGAAGTTGTCGAGATTCCCGTGTGGCAGGCGGCCGGTCTTCCCCTGGCCGAGGACGCCACGGCCGATATCGACATCTCTCCGTTTGCCAACAGCGCCATGGATGGATATGCCGTGCATGCCGTCGACCTCGCCAAAGCGTCCACCAATGCGCCCGTGACGCTTTCCGTCGTGGGGCACGAAGCCGCGGG
>URUW01000157.1 GCA_900551205.1 uncultured Collinsella sp.
CATCGCTTACGACGGCGAGCGTTATTACCGCCAGCTGGCTAAACCGGTAACGGACATGAAGGACACCATGGGGGCGGGCGACTCGTTCCTCACCTCGTTTTTGATGTGCTATCTCGATTCCGCCAAGCGTGGTGAGGGTGGCGCCGAGGCCATCGAGCGCGCGCTCGACTTTGCTGCCGGGTTTGCCTCGACCGTGTGCGGCATGGAAGGTTCTTGGGGCCACGGAGCACCAATCGTCGAATAGCTTAAGAAAGCGTACGGCGGTCTGGCTATGAGGCCTTGGACAGCCGATGCAAAACAATAAGCGAAACGCGAAAAGGGGGCTCGCCATGTGGTGGGTCCCCTTTTGAACATTGGAGAAGACCATGG
Source organism: uncultured Collinsella sp. (assembly GCA_900551205.1). Classification (GTDB taxonomy): domain Bacteria; phylum Actinomycetota; class Coriobacteriia; order Coriobacteriales; family Coriobacteriaceae; genus Collinsella. The sequence continues at coordinate 370 of URUW01000157.1, forward strand.
GTATTAAAGCGTGTGCGGCTGGTTTTTGCTGTGCGGACGTCTATCAAAACATCGGCGTGTTCTATCCGACTGGTAATGGCATTGACTGGGGTATCCATCTTGCACGAATGGGCGTTTCGGTATCCGCCGTGTCGGTTGTCGGCAAGGACGAGTACGGAGACAAGATGAGAGAGGCGCTGGCCGCCGAGGGGTTTGATATCTCTCATCTGCGGGTGGAGGATGGCGACACCTCGGTGATGCTCATGGCATTGAAAGACGGCGTCGATCGCGTGCATCTCGAGGCAATCGATGGCGTAATGGAGACATATCGTCCGAATGAAGATGACCGGGCGTTTATCCTAGAGCATGACATCATTCATACCGACCTGTTTGGCAATTGTTTGGACCTCCTGCCCGAGTGGCATGATGCGGGCAAGACGGTGGTTATGGACTTCTCGGTGTTCAGCCAGGATCCCGAATATGCCTGCGAGAATCATTTTCCCTACGTTGACTACGCATTTATGTCGTTTGAAGATGACACTCCGGAGCTGCGGGACTGGGTACGTCACGCGCAGGAATTGGGGCCGCGCGTTGCGGTTGCCACGCTTGGCGAGAAGGGAAGCATTGCCTATGACGGTGAGCGCTTCTATGAGTGCGGGATCGTGCCGGCGGAGAAGGTCGTTAATACCGTGGGTGCCGGCGACTCGTATATCGCCGGGTTTACCAAGGGCGTGATCGATGGCCTTGATATTCCGGCGTGTATGAAGGCGGGCGCTGAGCTGTCGTCCCGAGTGATCGGTTCGTTTGAGCCGTACTAGGGTCAAATGCTTGGAAAGGAGTACGAAATGGTTATCGACATGTTGGTCCATCCTATGCTCTACGGCGAGATCTGTACGCCGGGTGATGAGCCTGATGGATTCGGTTTTTGGTCACGAGAATTTGGTATGGGGCATATGGGCCCCATGGATTGGGATGAGCTTCAAGTCGAGATGGACGTCTGCGATGTGCAGAAGAGCGTGCTCATGCCGCTCGATGTAACCACGGCATGCGGAGGGCACTTTGGCACCAATGACCAGATTGCCATGCTGGTTGCCGCACATCCCGATCGTCTGTGGGGATTTGCGAGCGTAGACCCGCAGGTGAGCGGTGCCGCAGACGAATTGGAGCGCGCCTTTACCGAGTTGGGGGCAAAGGGGCTTTGCCTGCATCCTGCAAAGCAGGGTTTTGCCCCCGATGATGCTGTGGCCGAGCCGCTTTACGAACTGTGCGAGCGCTATAACAAGCCGGTGGTTTTCCATGCCGGTATGTCTTGGGAGCCGGGCGCAGAGCTCTCGCGCAGTAACCCGCTTGCATTTGAGCACACAATCGCAACGCATCCAAATGTGCGTTTTAGTTTGACCCATTTTGGCTGGCCCTGGGTGCGCGAGACCGTGGCGATGCTGCTCAAGTATCCCAACTGCTACGCGGACACCTCTATCACTTACATCGATTCGCCCGAGGAGATGATGCAGCGTCTTTTCACGGTCGATATGGGGCCGCTGTGGTATGAGCGCGCGCTATCGCACCAAGTGATGTTCGCCAGCAATACGCCGCGCTTCCGTGCATTCAAACTCAAGCGGGCGCTCGATACCGTGCCCATGCGCGATGATGCGCGAGAAAGGCTCTACTGGGGTAATGCCCTGCGTTTTCTTGAAGGGGATGAGTGAACATGGTGACGCTCGAGACATTGAGCTATCTATCGACTGCTCCGGACCAGTTCATCGATATTACCGAGGACGTGCACGCTGCCATCGAACGCAGCTCGGTGACCAATGGCTTGGCGGCGATTATTTTGTCGCATACGACCTGCGGAATCGTGGTAAACGAGGGGCTGCCCTGCGTGGAGACGGATCTTATGGAGACGCTTGATCGCATCGCCCCACTCGATGCCCCCTATGCGCATGCACACTTCCTGCCGAGCTATGGAGCCACCGGTAACAACTCCTGTGGGCATATCAAGAGCATGATTTGTGGAAACAGTTGCTTCTTTCCCGTCCAAGATGGCCACATCGTGTGCGGAAGTGCCCAGAACATCTATCTTGCGGAGTTTGACGGTCCGCAGAAGCGAAAAGTGTACGTCGAGGTGCTGGGGGAGTAACGTCCCTGCAATAACCCTATGAAGGAGCACGTTATGTCGTTTCTAACTTCGATGTTCAAGAACGAAAAGCCGGTTATCGGAATGCTGCACCTGCGTCCTCTGCCGGGCGATCCGCTGTATTACCCGGGCGGAAGCGTATCGCAGGTCGTGGAAGCCGCCAAGCGCGATCTCGAGGCGTTGCAGCAGGGCGGTGTCGATGGCATTTTGATTACCAATGAGCTCTCGATGCCCTATGAGCAGCATGTTTCTCCCTCAACCCTTGCATCGATGGGCTATGTAATCGGGGCTCTGTCCCATGATCTGTCGACTCCTTGGGGAGCTGAGGCAATTTACGATGGTGATGCCACAATCGAGCTGTGCGCTGCCGTCGACGCGCAGTTCACGCGCTGCAATTTTTGCGGTGCCTGGGCCGGTGATCTCGGGCTGATTAACCGAGATTTCGCTCACACCATGCGTCGCAAGGCGGCGCTGCGCTTGGACGACCTCAAGCTTTTTCACTTCATCACGAGCGAGGGCGAGGTTTATCTCAACGACCGCACGACCGCGGACATTGCCGATTCACTTCTCTTTAATTGCCTACCGGATGCGATAGTCATCGGCGGTTCGGCTGCCGGTCGTGGCGCTTCGGGCGAGCTTGCCGACGAGGTCCGCGAGCGTGTTGGCGAAGTGCCCGTGGTATGTGGCACCGGTTGTCGCGAAAATACCGTGGCTGACGTATTTGCTCACTACGATGGCGCGTTTGTCGGCACGTGCTTAAAGCGCGACGGAAAGCTGGATACCCCGGTTGATGTTGAGCGGGTGGTTCGTTTTATGGCTGCCGCTCGTACGGCGCGAGGGGAGTAGGCACCTATGGCGCTCTATCTGGGTATTGATATTGGGACAAGCGCCTCTAAAGGCGTTTTAATCGATGATCGATGCAACATCGTTTGCCAAGCCTCTTGTGGACATGAGACGGACAACCCGTGTGATGGATGGTACCAGCATGATGCTGAGGCAGTTTGGTGGGGCGATTTTTGCCGCTTGTCGCGCGAGCTGGTGATGCGATCGGGGGTTAACGCGGCGCAGATCGGATGCGTGGGCCTTTCCGCATTGGGTTGCGACTGTGTGCCGGTCGATACCGAGTGCAACGCGCTGGCGCCCGCGATTTTGTATGGAGTCGATGCACGTTCGAAGCCGCAGATTGACGAGCTCCTTTCCGAATATGGGTCAGGTCGCGCACGCGAACTTTTCGGGCACGATCCCTGCTCATCAGATATTGCTCCCAAGATCTTATGGTTTAAGGAGAATATGCCCGAGGTGCACGAACGTGCCGCGAAGTTCCTGACGGCATCATCGTTTCTATGCGCAAAGTTGACGGGGCGTTTTACGGTGGACCGTTACTTGGCGGAGGATTTTCTTCCCCTATACGACCGCTACACTTGGAGGGTTGATGCTCGGGAATGTGCTCGTTTCTGCCGGCCTGACCAGATGACGGAGGTAATGTCGGCTACCGATATTGCCGGGGTGATTACGCAGCGCGCGGCTGAGGCGACAGGGCTCGCGGCAGGGACACCTGTCTTAGTGGGAACGGGCGACTCTGGTGCCGAGGCCATTTCGACGGGTGTATTTCGTCCCGGCGATATGATGGTTCAGTTGGGGAGCACGGCGTATTTCATCTACCTAGCTGATCATATGGTCGATGATGCCCGCCTGTGGCCAGGGACGTTTATCATTCCCGGAACTTACGGGATCTGCGCGGGGACCAATACGGCGGGTGCACTCACATCGTGGCTGCGCCAAGAGCTGTATCGCGACGCCGTGGAGGCCGAGGGCCACGGTGGCCCCGATGCATATTCGGTCATGGCGCATGATGCCGCCGATGTGGCGCCGGGTGCCGATGGGCTCCTGTGCCTGCCGTACTTTGCGGGGGAGCGTACTCCGCTCAACGATCCCGAGGCACGTGGCGTCTTCTTTGGCCTGACCGGAAGGCATACGCGAGCCCATATGGTTCGCGCCGCCTTGGAAGGCGTCGCGTATACCGTTGCATCCC
>URUW01000158.1 GCA_900551205.1 uncultured Collinsella sp.
TGCTGCATCGTGGGGTCGATGGTGGTCTTGACGGTCAGGCCGCCCTTAAAGAGCACGTCGGTCGAGAACTCCTGCTCCAGTAGCTGCTTGACGTAGGAGACAAAGTAGGGCTGCGAGTATACGTCGACGCCGCTGCCCGAGATTTCGGTCACGTTGAGGGTGATGGGCTCGGCCTGTGCGGCATCGTGCTCCTCCTGGGTGATGTGGCCCAGGCGCAGCATGTTGTCGAGAACCTTGTTGCGGCGAGACAGTGCCAGATCGGGGTTGACCGTGGGGTCGTACTGCGAAGGCGAGTTGGGAAGGCCGATGAGCAGCGCGGCCTCGCTGAGGGTGAGGTCGGCGGCGCTCTTGGACAGATAGGTCTCGGCTGCGGCCTCGATGCCGTAGGCGCCGTGGCCGTAATAGATGGTGTTGAGGTACATCATGAGGATCTCGTCTTTGGAGTACATGTCCTCCATCTTGATGGCGATGTAGGCCTCGCGCACCTTACGCTCAATGGTCGAGTCGAACTGCTCCTCCTGCAGGATGGTGTTGCGCACAAGCTGCTGGGTGATAGTCGAGGCGCCTTCGTGCCCGCCACCGAGGGTTGCCACCGCAGCACGCGCGATACCCCACAGGTCGATACCGCCGTGCTCGTAGAAGCGCTCGTCCTCGACGTCAACGGTGCCCTGCAGCACGTAGGGGGAGACCTCGTCCTTGGTGATAGACTTGCGGTTTTGCGTGTAGAAGCTCGCGATCTTGTTGCCGTTGCAGTCGACGATCTCGGTGGGCTCGCTCACCAGATATGCGTTGGCGTCGGTGTAGTCGGGCAGATCGGACAGCCAGCGGTTGACGTTGCCGACCATGCCGATGCCAAATGCCACGCCCGCAATCAGCAGAAAGCCCAAAAACGAGAGCAGGATTATGGGCAGAGCATGCGTCTTTGAACGGCTGCGTCCCTGTCGTTGGCGAGGACCCATATATTGACCTCCAGGTATGTCGTGCCAGACGGTGGATGTGCCGTCGGGGCAGGATGGACATAAGTTATTACACGATAAACCAAACGGGGCGCGCGAGGCCTCGTGTATGCTGGAAGACGGCATTTTTCAGAGTGAATGCATACCTTGGTAAGGAGTTTGTCGATGGCGATTCGGACGATGGGGCCGAGCGGACAATACGAGACTGGATTGGATGCTGCCGGTGCGGCGCTGCCCGAGCTGCTGGCGCCGGCGGGCGGACTCGACCAGATGCTTGCGGCCATCGCCGCGGGTGCCGATGCCATCTATGCGGGGTTGGGCGGCTTTAACGCCCGTGTGAGCGCCCATGGCTTTACGGATAACGAGTTTGCGCGCGGCTGCGCCGTGGCGCATGCCCATGGCGTGCGTGTGTACGTAACGCTCAACGTGTTCGTGTTTGACGATGAGTTGTCCGACGCGGTGGCGTTGGGAGCTCATGCACTGGAGCTGGGCGCCGATGCTCTGATTGTCGCCGATGCCGGGTTGGCCTGCGCGCTGCGCGCGGCGATTCCCGGGGTCGAGATTCACCTGTCCACGCAGGCGGGCGCTCATAGCGAGGGTGCCGTGCGGCTTGCCGCCGATGAGCTGGGGGTCGAGCGCGTGACGACGGCACGCGAGCTGACGGTCGACGAGATTGCGGCGCTATGTGCCACGGGCGTGCCCATCGAGGTATTCTGCCACGGTGCGATTTGCATCGGCTATTCGGGGGCGTGCGAGTTCTCGGCCTTGCGGCGTGGGCGCTCGGCGATGCGCGGCGACTGCACGCAGCCGTGCCGTCTGGCGTACGACCTAGTGGACGAGGCGGGGCAGAGTGTTGTTGCCGTCGAGGGAGACCGCCTGCTTTGTCCGCGTGACTATCTGGGTATCGCGCACCTGCCCGAGCTTGTTGCCACCGGCGTGGCATCGCTCAAGATCGAGGGACGCATGAAGAATCCCGATTACGTATTCAACGTGGTGAGGGTGTGGCGTCGGGCACTCGATACGCTGTGCGACGGCGCGTGGGACTTCGGTGCCGTGGAAGAGCTTGAACGCGAGCTGGGAAGGTCGTTTAACCGTGGGTTTACCGATGCTTACCTGCGGGGTCGTTCGGGTGCCGAGCTCATGAGCTTTGAGCGCGCGATCAACCAGGGCGTGCGCGTGGGCCACTTGGTGGCGGTGGGTCACGAAGAGGTGACGGTTGAGCTCGATGCCGCCGTGGCGGCGGGTGACACGCTCGAGATTCGGTTCTATCCGGGCGTCGACGCGCGCCCCGATGTGCCCAAGCGCTGGCCACAGGTGCCTTGCCCCGTGGATGCCGCTGCGGGGGAGCGCATCGTCGTGCATTGCAAACGTAAGGTGGACGCGGGCTGCGAGGTCTATCTGATTCGCAGCGCCGGCGTGTTGGATCAGACGGCGGCGGTGTTGGAGCGCATGCGGGCCGAGGCGGATGCGATTGCGCCCGTTGCGCGTGCCGTTGAGGTGCTGCCCTTTGAGGACGTTGCGGTGGATAGCGGTGCGTCGCCGGAGTTGGTGGAGTGCGCGGTTCCCGCTCGCATGGTTTTTGCTTGGCAGCTGATGGATACCGACCCGCGCAGAGAACTCGATTTGTCCGACACCGTTGTGGTGCTTGACGAGGTGTGCCGCACGGGTGACGCTGACCGGACCCGCTCGCTGATGCAGCGTGCCGGGCGCGTCGTCTGCCGCAACCTGGGACAGGTGGTGATTGCTCGCGAGCTGGGCGTGACGTTTGACGTGGCGGCGCCGGTGTTCTGCGCGAATCGGGCCACGCTTACCTGGCTGCGCGGACTCGGTGCGGGGCGGGTGTACTTGCCGGCCGAGTTGCTCGGCAATGATGCGGAGCGTATTGCCGAACTGACGGCCGAACCTGGTGTTCTGAGCCCTGTCGATGCCGATTGCCCCGAGCTCATGGTGTGCGAGCACTGCCTGCTGACCGCCGAGGGCGTCTGCGCCACCGATGCGACGGGACAGGTCCGTTGCCGCGACTGCTTGCGTCGTCGGCAGGTACGCTATCTGGTCGAGCGTGACGGTACACGTCTGCCAGTTGCCATTGACGCATGCGGCAGGACGAGGATTTTCCTGTCGTAAGTGCCGCGTCGCGTCAGTTTGTTATCATAAGAGAGTTTATGGACTTCCAGCACCGCCGTTTTCGGCGAGGGTGCTATAGCAAAAGGAGGATACCCAATGCTGTCTGTTGACGAGCAAATGCGTATCATCACCTCGGGTGCAGCGCAGATCGTCCCCGAGGCCGACCTTCGCAAGAAGCTTGAGAAGGGCGAGCCCCTCAACATCAAGCTCGGCGTCGATCCCACCAGCCCCGACCTGCACCTGGGCCATGCCGTGCCCCTGCGCAAGATGCGTCAGTTCCAGGACCTGGGCCACAACGTCACCCTCATCATCGGCAACGGCACCGCGCTGATCGGCGACCCCTCGGGCAAGAACTCCACGCGTCCGCAGCTTTCGCAGGAGCAGATCGAGGCCAACGCCGAGACCTACGTGAGCCAGGCCATGAAGATTCTGGACCCCGAGAAGACCACCATCGTGCACAACGGCGACTGGATCCTTTCGATGGACCTGGCCGGCCTGCTGCAGGTGTGCTCCAAGTTCACCGTCGCTCGCATCCTTGAGCGCGACGACTTTACCAAGCGCTACCAGTCCCAGACGCCGATCGCCCTGCACGAGTTCCTGTACCCCGTGATGCAGGCCTTCGACTCCGTTCAGATCAAGGCCGACGTCGAGATGGGCGGCACCGACCAGCTCTTCAACCTGCTCGCCGGCCGCGAGCTCATGGAGAAGATGGGCATGGAACCGCAGATCGCGCTCACCATGCCGCTGCTCGAGGGCACCGACGGCGTCCGTAAGATGTCCAAGTCCTACGGTAACTACATCGGCCTGACCGATGCTCCCAAGGATATGTTCGGCAAGACCATGTCCATCCCCGACGAGATGATCGGCAAGTACTATCGTCTGGCCAGCTCGCTCGCCCCGGCCGAGGTCGACAAGATCGACGCCGCCTTGGCCGATGGTTCTGCCGACCCCTACGAGCTCAAGCGCGCATTGGGCCGCGACCTGTGCGACACCTACCACGGCGCCGGCGCCGGCGACGAGGCACAGGCCGAGTTCGACCGTGTGTTCAAGGAGGGCCAGCTTGCCGACTTCCCCGAGAAGCACGTTGAACTGACCGTCAACGACGAGGGCCAGATTTACCTCGCCGGCCTGCTCAAGGACCTGGGCCTTTCGGCCAGCGCCGGTCAGGCCCGCCGCGACATCGACGGCGGCGGCGTCAAGGTCAACGGCAAGGCTGTGGCTCCCAAGAGCTACAACATCGATCCGAGCGCCCTCAAACTGGGCGACACCCTCTCCGTGGGCAAGCGCAAGGGCTTCAAGCTGGTTTAGTTACGCGGTTTTACCAAACCGCGTAACCGGTTGACGCTGCAAACCCGCCAGAGCGGCAATCTGCCTTTCAACTTCGGCGGCATGACC
>URUW01000159.1 GCA_900551205.1 uncultured Collinsella sp.
ACGATCGCCTCTCACAGATAACCGACCTGTATAACGGGCGCGAACCGGCAACGGTCGCGCCCGTTTGCTTTGGGCGCCGAGGTGGCAAGCCCTGCGCGATGGTAAGATGCTTTGGTGTGTAAAGAGGAGATTTGCCATGAGCAAGACAATAGTTAAGCCCACGCTATCGCTGGGCAACCACATCTATCTGTATCGCCTGCTGCGCGATGCGATTGGATGCGGCAAGCAAACGTTTATGACACAGGTCGAGGAGACCCTCGCCGCTGGCGATATGACCGCTTATGACCTGGGCTTCGAGTCCACGCGCGAGCTGCTCGAGGAACTCGACGACTGCATTAAGCTGACCGTCTTTAAGGGCGGACGTCTGTATGCCACCGTCATCGCCAATGAGGCCTGGGATGCTGCCCTTGCCAAGGGCGAGGACAAGCCCAAGGCCGCCAAGGGCGCCAAGCAGTCCTACAAAAAGAAAAAGCGCGGCGAGAAGGACCTGAAGGCCGTGCGTCCCAAGCACGTTAAGCGTCCCGAGCCCGAGTCCGTGGCCGAAGTCGCTCCGGAGCCCGAGCCCGAGGTAGAGGCTGAAGTCACTGCTGAAGTAACGGCAGAGGTCGAAACTGAAATCGCTGCCACGACCGAGCCCGAAGTCATGGCTGAGCAGGAAGCCGCCGTTGAGCTCAACGAGGTTCCCAAGTCGAAAGCCGAAGAAACCGCCGGCCAACCCGAGACGCCTGCGTTCCAAAACAGCGATGTCTTTGGCGACAACGCCGAGGACGACCAGTCCGACGAGCCCGCGAATCAAGACGCTACCGAGGCGACGCCGGAACCCGAGACGCCGCAGCCCGCCATCTCGCTCACGGTTGTCTATGACCCCGAGAACGCCAACGCCGGCATCACCACCATGGTATCCACGCCGGTCGAGGCCAAGCCGAACGTCGAGGCAGAGGACACTCCGCAGGCCGGTGCCAAAACCGGGACCGAAGACACGTCCATCTCCGTGGAACCGACAGATTCCATAGCTAAGCCAGAAGCGGCATCTGAGTCTGCACCTGTCATTGAGTCCGCATCCGCACCCGCCTGTGACCAGGCTCCCACACCTGCACCGACTCCGGTCCCCAATTCAGCACCGGCCCCCGCTCCCGCAGCACCGACCATCCCCGGGGACTTCCCCATCGATTTCGCGACCGAGGTCTTCTGCCCTAGTCCGCTGCTGCACCAGCTGTCGACTTATCTCCCCTACGGCGCCGACACCCTCGGCATCGTCGGCGAGTACTACTGGATCGCTCGCGAGCGCGGTACCATCGAGGCTGGCCGTAACCGCGCGAGCTTCCCCCTGCGCTACACACAGGCCGGCAAACGCCACGAAGTCACCGTACGCATTCGCCGCAACACCACCGGCGGCCTCGGAGCCACCTGGGCCATCGACAAGGTCGAAGCCCCGGTCGAGTAAAAAACGGCCTCGGATAGCCAATTGACCATCCGAGGCCGTTTGAATTCAGGCCTTTTAGTTGTCATCGGCGCATATAGACACCAGAGAAGCAAGCTCATCCTCAAGTTGCGGAGCAAAGTATCTAAAAGAAACCTGCGCTCCAGTCGGTATCGACTCAATCATATTCGCAGCATTATCTGAAACTCGGTACGATGCAGTTTCACCTGTCTTCAAATCCTCTATTGAGCAGACAGCGTCTTCAGCATCAATCGACCTAAGCACGCCTTCTCCTTGTAACATCACATCGGCATGCCCGCCAGCTATTTCTAATGAACCTGAGTCTGTCGCAGTCACTTCTCCGGAACCTCCGCGCGATATCTCTTCCTTTGTTGAACAGCCCACCAATGAAGCCATCAGCACCAAAGACAGAGCTAGACGAATCGCCCTACTTCGAAAAAGTCGTTCCATAAGTCCACGCATAATAGCTCTGATCATACTTCAGGAAGGATAAAGATGAATTCCAGCCGTCCGCTATGCCAATCATCTGCCTTGTCTCTCCAGTTTTCTTACCAGTAAGTGTGGCGTAAGCCTCCGCTGTTACAGAATGGGCTGATCCGTTGTACAAACTCGCATGTAAAACATTCGGTCTATTAGAGTTAATCTCATTTTGAATGCTCGCGATAGCCGGAGAGGAGACAGTGCGGGCGATAAGAGTACTTCCTCTGCTTGCGCAGTAATTTGTAAACCCCGTTGCACAGGTTGATATCGGCGTTCCGCCCAAAACAACGCCGGGAACAGTCTGTTCTTCATCGGAAAGAGCATGGGTATTGGTGTAATTCCATATCTGCATATATTGCGAAGGGTCGCTATATAAATTGGCAATGCCATACAGTTCCGCAACGTTCGAAAAAGCTGTCACCATACAAGCATAGTGGGCAGTAAGCCTCTTAATCTCGCTTTCATCATATGACATAAACTGAGAAATGGAACGAAATCCAGATACTGTGTAATCCTGCATTTGAGTTGCGTAAATTACGACATCGTTCCAGCTTGAAGGTTTATTCGATAAAACGACAGGCCGTCCTTCTATGGAAACAGCCGGGATTGTTCTTCCGCAATTTGTTGTTATTGAACCGTCCAAAGATTGCACACCGAATTCGAATGGATTGATCATTACGACTGGGTTATTGAAAGAATAAGACTCAACACCAAGATCTCCTCCCCGATCCATAGGGCTGACTAAGCCGTCTCCAAAACGATATCCCGTAAGTATTTCATCATCTGAAGCATCTAAAACCAAATAGCCCGCGGCTCTATTGAATGTCACAACCGGAACAATGTAGCCAAGCGGGGACCCATCAACGTCTACAAAAGGAATAGGGTCAGAGGGCGTATACGAAGAGCCGAGGAGTCCCTTTATATATTTATCGGCAAGCTCTTGCGCAATTTCTGAAGTAAATTGTATCTGCTCACCATCAATATTGCCCGTCGAAGCAAAAACCTCTTTCGGACGTGCGGCTAAGGCGACAATTGAAGACGCGACAAGTTGCAGAAAACGACGACGCGAAAGCATATGTTCTTCTTTCTAGAGGAGCGACTTATAAGATACTCCTATTCTATAACCTTTTTTGTAACGTTACAGCACTGGTTATATTTCAATTCGATTTGCTTATGTCCTTGTAGCCCAATACGTCTTTACGTTTTAAACGGAATTAGAAAATCACTCATAGCAAAAACGGGCTTTAATCCCAAAGAGATGACTTTGATTATGAATCAAACCAGCAGCCAGGGCATAGCTGCAGTGCAATTGCTACAAGAAAGGCCGCCCTTGCTGGCGGCCTTTCTACTTGCTACTAATCGCGCGTCAGCTTGCGGTGAATACGATGCGGCTGGGCTGCGTCCTCGCCCAGGCGCTCGATACGGTTGGCCTGATAGGCCTCGAAGTTGCCCTCGAACCAATACCAGTTGCCCGGATTCTCGTCGGTGCCCTCCCACGCCAGGATGTGCGTGGCGACGCGGTCCAGGAACATACGGTCGTGGCTAATGACCACCGAGCAGCCCGGGAACTCGAGCAGCGCCGCTTCAAGCGAGGACAGCGTCTCGACGTCGAGGTCGTTCGTGGGCTCGTCGAGGAGCAGCAGGTTGCCGCCCTGCTTGAGCGTAAGCGCCAAGTTCAGACGGTTGCGCTCGCCACCGGAGAGTACGCCAGCGCGCTTCTGCTGGTCCTGGCCCTTAAAGCCAAAGCTCGCCACATAAGCGCGGCTCGGAACCTCGGTCTCGCCGACCATCATGTGGTCCAGGCCATCCGAGACGACCTCCCACAGGTTCTTGTCGGGGTCGATGCCGGAACGGTTCTGGTCGACGTAAGAAATCTTGACGGTCTCGCCCACCTCGAGCTCGCCCGAAGTCAGCGGCTCCAGGCCCACAATCGTCTTGAACAGCGTGGTCTTACCGACACCGTTGGGGCCGATAACGCCCACAATGCCGTTGCGCGGCAGGGTGAACGAAAGGTCATCGATGAGCACGCGGCCATCGAACTCCTTGTGCAGGTGATGGGCCTCGAGCACCTTGTTGCCCAGACGCGGGCCCACAGGGATGCGGATGTCGGTCCAGTCGAGCTTCTGGCTTGCGCGGGCCTCGGCCTCCATCTCCTCGTAGCGAGCCAGACGGGCCTTGTTCTTGGCCTGGCGAGCCTTGGGCGAGCTGCGTACCCACTCGAGCTCGGCCTCCATGCGCTTGGCGAGCTTGGCATCGCGGTTGCCCTGCGCCTCAATACGCGCGGCCTTGGTCTCCAGATACGTGGAGTAGTTGCCCTTGTAGGGATAAAGGTGGCCGCGGTCGACCTCGCAGATCCACTCGGCAACGTTATCCAGGAAGTAGCGATCGTGCGTGACGGCAAGCACCGCGCCCTGGTAGTTGTGCAGGAAGTGCTCGAGCCACAGGATCGACTCGGCGTCCAAGTGGTTGGTGGGCTCGTCGAGCAGCAGCAGGTCGGGAGCCTCGAGCAGCAGTTTGCACAGCGCCACGCGACGACGCTCGCCGCCG
>URUW01000160.1 GCA_900551205.1 uncultured Collinsella sp.
CGTGCGCTCCGCGATGCCGCCATTGCCGAGAAGGGCCTGCCTGCGGATTCTCCGGTGGACGGCCGTCGCGTCTTTGAGTGGATCGCGGATGGCGACATGGCGGCGCAGCGCGCGCTCGACCGCTACGCTCGCTCATTTGACGGACAGCTCATCAACCTGCAGGCCGTGCTCGACCCCGAGGTCTTTGTGGTCGCAGGCGGCATCTCGTGCCATCCCGAGCTCATCGATGCCCTGCGTGCGCAGATGCCGCTGGCCCTCGCGGGTTACGAAGGAACCCTTGCCGGCATCCCTGTGCCGCAGATAAAGGCGGCCGAGCTCGGCAACGACGCCAACCTTTACGGTGCTGTTCAGGAGGCCATGCGCCTGGTGTAGCGCGAGCAAAACGAGGCTGTCGAAAAAGATAAAGGCCGGAGTGAACCGCCCTCATTTCCTTAGCACGGGAAATGGGGGCGGTTTAATTTGAGGCGGGACTTTTTGACCGCCTGATGGGTCGCGCGCCACAATTCGGGCGTCACAGCAGTTCGCCGTGGCGGGCGATGTAGCGGCGCTTGGCCAGCTGGGTGAGTGCGATGTAGGCGGCGACGATGCTGACGAGCAGCGCGAAGAAGCTCGGCGGCAGCGGCATGAGGTCTAGCGCATCGGCGATGGGGCTTGCCGGCAGCCAGGTGACGAGTACCAGACCCAGCACGGTGAGAGCGCACAGTGCCGGCGCGGCGTGGTCGCGCGCGCTCGGCAGGCGCGGGGAGCGCAGCATGTGGATCACGAGCGTCTGCGACCACATGGACTCGACAAACCAACCGCTCTGGAAGAGCGCCGTAAAGGCCGCCATGCCTGCGACGTCGCCTACAGCGGCAAGCTCTGCCCAGCTTGAGCCCACGGCGGCGGGGCACACCACAAAGAAGAGCACGGCGAAAGTCACGATATCAAACAGTGAGCTCACGGGACCCAACTCGAGCATAAAGCCCTTAATGGACGCGGCATCCCAGGCGCGCGGACGGGCGGTCCAGGCGTCGTCGACGGTGTCCCACGGCAGCGCGATGCACACGATCTCGTAGACCAGCGACAGCAGCACCAACTGCAGAGCGCTCATGGGCAAGAATGGCAAGAACAGGCTCGCGACGGTCACGGATAGCACGTTGCCAAAGTTGGAGCTCACCGTGGTCTTGAGGTACTTGAGTAGGTTGCCGTAGGTGCGGCGGCCTTCGATGATGCCGCGCTCGAGCACGCCCAGGTCCTTCTGGAGCAAGATGATATCGGCAGATTCCTTGGCAATGTCGACGGCCGAATCGACCGAGATGCCGCAATCGCTCGCACGCATGGCGGCGGCGTCGTTGATGCCATCGCCCATAAAGCCCACGGTGTGGCCGAGCAGCTCGCGCATGACACGCACCAGACGCGCCTTCTGCAGCGGCGAGAGCTTGGCGAAGAGGTGGGTGTTCTCGGCGCGCTCGGCAAGTTCGGCGTCATCGAGCGCATCGATCTCGGAGCCGAGCAAGACGTTGCTCGCGTCGATACCGATCTGTTCGCAGACGGTGGCGGCGACGCGGTCGTTGTCGCCGGTCAGGACCTTGACCGCCACACCCTTGGCCTCGAGCGTGGCGACGGCGCCCGCGGCACTCGCCTTGGGCGGATCGAGGAAGGCCAAAAAGCCCATCAACACCATGTCGCATTCGTCGGCAATGCCAAACTCGCCCACGCAGCGCGGATTGGTTTTCTGCGCCACGACAATCACGCGCAGGCCCTCGGCGTTGAGCCCGGCGACCTGCTTGCGAATCTGGGCGAGCTTATCTTCGGTAAGCGGCTGGGCGGCGCCATCGACCTCGACAAAGGAGCAGATCTCGAGCATTTCCTCGGCAGCTCCCTTGGTGACCATCTGGGTTTTGCCCTGGGCGTCGGCGACAACTACGCTCAGGCGGCGGCGCGAGAAATCGAAGGGCACCTCGTCGACCTTGGTATAGCGGTCGCGCAGGCTCTGGCCCAGCATAGAATCGGGCACGACGGTCGAGGGCGTCACATCGGCACGGTCGATGACGGCCAGGTCGATAAGGTTTTTGAGGCCGGTCTGGAAGAAGCTATTCAAAAACGCATGGCGCAGCACGCGCGCATCCTCGTTGCCGTCGGTGTTGAGGTAGCGCTCGAGCACGATGCGGTCTTCGGTGAGGGTGCCGGTCTTGTCGCAGCACAGGACGTCCATCGCGCCGAGGTTTTGGATCGCCGGCAGCTCCTTGACGATAACCTGGCGGCGGGCGAGGTCCTTGGCGCCCTGCGACAGGCTCGTGGTCACGATGACGGGAAGCATCTGAGGCGTGATGCCCACGGCCACGCTCGTGGCGAACAACAGCGCGTCGATGACGTTGCCCTTGGTGGCGGCGTTGATGGCAAAGACCGCCGGCGCCATAACGAGCATGAGGCGCACGAGCAGCATGGAGACGCTCGAGACGCCGCGGTCAAACGCGCTCTTCTCGCCGCGCCCGTTGAGCATCTTGGCGATGCCGCCCAGGTAGGTGTCCGAGCCGGTGGCAACGACAAGCGCCATGGCGGTGCCGTTTTGCACGGAGGTGCCGGTAAAGACGATGTTCTTGCAGGCAGAGAGTGGTAGCGCGGAGCCGTCGGCACCCTCGACGACGGTGATGGCAGCGGTCTTCTCGACGGCCTCGCTCTCGCCGGTGAGTGCGGACTCGATCACAAACAGGTCGCGCGCGGTGATGATGCGGGCATCTGCCGGCACCATGTCGCCGGCAGAGAGGCGGATTACATCGCCGGGGACGAGCTCGTCGAAGGGGATCTCGACGCGCTCGCCGTCGCGCAGGGCACAGCAGGTGTTGGAGACCAGGTCCTTAAGGGCTTCGGCCGCATTGCCGCTGCGGGCTTCCTGGATAAACTTCATGCCGCCCGATACCAGCAGCATGATGCCGATGACGATGACCGTGGAGGGGTCACGCTGCAGCTCGGGCACGGCGAGCACGTCGATGTAGAGCGAGACCAGTGCGAGGGCGGCGAGGATGCCAGCGAAGGGATCGACGAACGCGTCGGCGATGCGGCGGGCGAGCGTCTTGGTCGGCGCTTCGATGGTGTTGGGGCCGACGGCGCTCAGGCGCTCGGCGGCGTGCTCGGCGGTGAGGCCGTCGGCTGTGGCGTCGAGCAGCACGAGGGCATCCTCGGCGCTATGGGTGGCGGCGAATATGGTGTTCTTGGACATGCCGGTATGAGCGGCGGGGCGCGCCGTGCGGCGGCGCTTGGAGATAGCTTCGAGTACCGTGGCGGTTTTGAGCATCAGCATAGGGTCCTCCTTGTTGAAGGGAGTTAGCGTACGTGTCGTATGTGCTTCAAAAAACCTAGATGTCGCTCACGTCATGCTTTCGAACCACCACAAAGGGACAGGCACCTTTGTGGTGGTTTTGACGATCGGCTGTTGGCGCTTATGCGTGCGCGGAATCCTCGCGGCGTGCCGAGGGCGACATGCAGGTTTTTCGACTATGACTGCCTTCCATGGCACACCTCCTTAAGGCCGGGCGCGGCGCGCTTTGGGTATCTCGTATCAGTTACAATCCGCCCGTATTCTTGATGAGGGGGTTTGCCGTGTCAACCCCAATGTTTGGAAAACCATTGCCCCTGACAAAGCCTTTACAGAATGCCGAGGCCCCAAAGCGCGCCCGCAACGCGCCCTGCCTGCGCTAAACTGGAAGGCACGTACGCGATTACGAGAGGAGCCCGCATGGAGGCTTACAAGCAAGAGTTCATCAAGTTCATGGTTGAGTCCGACGTTCTTAAATTCGGCAGCTTTACGCTCAAGAGCGGCCGTCAGTCCCCGTTCTTTATGAACGCCGGCGCCTATGTGACGGGCTATCAGCTCAAGAAGCTGGGCGAGTATTACGCCCAGGCCATCCACGATAACTTTGGCGACGACTTTGACGTGCTGTTTGGACCGGCCTACAAGGGTATTCCGCTGGCCGTCGTGACCGCAATTGCCTACCACGAGCTGTACGGCAAGGAGGTCAAGTACTGCTGCGATCGCAAGGAGGCCAAGGACCACGGCGCCGACAAGGGCAACCTGCTGGGCTACGAGCCCCAGGACGGCGACCGCGTGGTCATGGTCGAGGACGTCACCACCAGCGGTAAGTCCATCGACGAGACCTATCCCAAGGTCAAGGCTGCTGCCGATGTCGAGATCAAGGGCCTCATGGAGGTCGGCAAGGGTGGCGTGACCACCGCGCAGAAGGAGATCGAGGCCAAGTACGGTTTCCCCGTCGCGAGCATCGTCTCCATGGCCGAGGTCGTCGAGACCCTCTACAACCACGAGATCGACGGCAAAGTCGTCATCGACGACGAGCTCAAGGCCGCTATCGACGCCTATTACGAGCAGTACGGAGCTCGTTAGTTACGGCGTTTTACCAAACGCCGTAACTGCTCGACGCTGCAAACCCGCCAGAGCGGCAATCTGCCTTT
>URUW01000161.1 GCA_900551205.1 uncultured Collinsella sp.
ATGAGCCAGTTCATCAACAACCCCGAGCACACCTTTGGTTTCGATACCCTGCAGCTTCACGTTGGCCAGGAGAACGCCGATCCCGCATCCGACTCCCGCGCCGTGCCTATCTACCAGACCACGAGCTATGTGTTCCGCAACTCCCAGCACGCCGCCGACCGCTTTGGTCTTGCCGACGCCGGTAACATCTACGGCCGTCTGACCAACTCCACCCAGGGCGTCTTCGAGGACCGTATCGCCGCGCTCGAGGGCGGCGTGGCAGGTCTTGCCGTCGCCTCCGGCGCTGCTGCCATCACCTATACCCTGCAGGCTCTTGCCCAGGCTGGTGACCACGTGGTGGCTCAGAAGACCATCTACGGTGGCTCCTACAACCTGCTGGAGCATACGCTCTCCCAGTTTGGCGTCGAGACCACGTTTGTCGATGCCCATAACCTGGAAGAGGTTGAGGGTGCCATCAAGGACAGCACCACGGTCATCTATCTCGAGACGCTCGGCAACCCCAACTCCGACATCCCCAACATCGACGCCATCTCCGAGATTGCCAAGAAGCACGGTCTGCCGGTTGTCGTCGACAACACCTTCGGCACCCCGTATCTGTTCCGTCCGCTGGAGCACGGCGCCAACATCGTCGTCCACTCCGCAACTAAGTTCATCGGCGGCCACGGTACCTCGCTGGGCGGTGTGATCGTCGACGGCGGTAACTTCGATTGGAAGGCGAGTGGCAAGTACGCCCAGATCGCTGAGCCCAACCCCTCCTACCATGGTGTTTCGTTTGCCGAGGCTGCCGGTCCCACCGCCTTCGCAACCTATGTCCGCGCTATCCTGCTGCGTGACGAGGGCGCCTGCATCAGCCCGTTCAACGCCTGGGTCCTGCTCCAGGGCACCGAGACTCTGTCGCTGCGCGTCGACCGTCATGTCGAGAACACCAAGAAGGTCGTTGAGTTCCTGGCTGGCGACAGCCACGTCGCCAAGGTGAATCACCCGAGCCTGCCTGAGCACCCCGATCACGAGCTCTATCAGAAGTACTTCCCCCGTGGCGGTGCTTCGATCTTTACCTTTGAGATTAAGGGTGGCCAGGAGGCTGCATGGAAGTTCATCGATCATCTGCAGGTGTTCTCGCTGCTCGCCAACGTGGCCGACGTCAAGTCGCTCGTCGTGCACCCGGCTACCACCACGCACTCCCAGCTCTCTGCCGAGGAGCTCGCCGAGCAGAACATCACGCCCTCCACGATCCGTCTTTCCATCGGTACCGAGAACGCCGAGGATATCATTTGGGATCTGAAGCAGGCCTTTGCCGCGCTGGACGAGTAAGGCGACTTGTGCAAGGACCCCTTGCGACTCGATAGGTATAACTGCATAAAATGCCTGCTCAAGGCGCCTGTGCGAACAATGGTTGCACGGGCGTCGTTTTTGCATAGAGAGGGTGCAAAAACAGGGTTTTTGACACGCTTTATGCAATCGAGATGTGGAAAACTCCTGTTGAGAGGATGTGAGTTTTACGCAATTGACGTGCGCCTTTTGAGTAAAACCGCAGGTCGCGATTTGCTCGGGGTACTATGCAGCGCGATTAAATCACACGCAGCTCAAACGCAGCAAAAACGCACTACGGAGGTTTCCAACTACATGAGGATCGATTCACGAAAACCGAAAGCCGCCGCCCTTTCCGCCGCTCTGACCGTGGCACTTTTGGCGGGCGCCGGCGCAACTGATGCCCACGCGGCAACACTATCCGATACGGTCGGATCTGCGCCGTCCGAGGCGACGCTGGTGCAGCCCGTCGACTACCGCGGCGACGGTTATGGCTCTATGCAGGAGTGGAACGCCTCGATGGGGGCAAAGCGCGATTCCCTGGAGATGCGCGCTCAGATCATTATGAATATGTATGGCGACTATGCTACCGATGACGAGCGCGCTGTGTTGCAGGGTTGCATCGACGGTGCGGGTAGCCTGTTGACGATGGGGGAAGTCGACGCCAAGTCGACCGAGCTCGACGAGCTTCGCTCCACGCTTGAGGATGCCAAGCGCGAGGCGCTCGAGGCTGCCGCAGCCGAAGCCGAGGCCGCTGAGGCCGTTCAGGCTTCGTATTACAACGCCGGCTCCGGCTCGTCTTATACGTCTGCTGCGTATTACGCGAACGGCTCGGGTCTGACGCGCTCGAGCGGCGTCAATAACTATAACGGCCGCCGCGAGACTTATTACAGCAGCAACGTGTTGTATCACCACCGCACGGGCGAGTGGACGCAGGATTCCGAGGGCTTTTGGCGCGATTCCGATGGTTACTACGTCGTTGCCGCGGGCGATAAGGCCCAAGGCTCTACGTTTACCGGTTCCAAGGGCGAGTGCAAGGTCTATGACTCCGGCTGCGCTGCCGGAACCACCGACTACTACACTGGCTGGTAATCTGCCATAAGCCAATAGGACATGACGGGCGGGCGTCTTTACCGAGCCTTTGGGCAACGTAAGGGCGTTCGTTTTTTGTGCGTGCTTGAGTTAACAGAGCGCTTACCGTGGCAGTACGCCGCGCATATGGGCGCGGGGCACACTAGTTCATGAGAAATAAGGTCTTTCTCTTGGAGGAAGTGGTCTTGTGAACGCTCGAGATATCGCCGTTGCCGTCGTCGCATTGGTGCTTGGTTGCCTTGGTCCTACGGCCGCGCTCATTGCGGGCGTGCAGGGGTCATGCGGGGCTGCTCCAATCGTGGTCGGCGCGCTGATTGCGGCCGCGCTGCTGGGAAGTGCGGGTGTAGTCCTTTGTCGCGACGATGAGGGCCAGGCCTCGGAGTCGCAGCTCTGACCGTCGGGACATCGACTACTGGTTATAGATGAAGATGAAAGCCGCCGTAAGGGGAGTGCCCTTGCGGCGGCTTTGCTGTTGAGTCTGTTGACGTGGTGAGTCGGGCGCTACCAGCTTGCCTCGATATCGCGAATACGCTGATAGAGCCATTCGTTCTGCGGTGCCTGGATATCGTGCTTGGTCGCCAGACGGCAGATGGTGCCGGCGAACTCCTCGACTTCGGTTTTGCGCCGCGCGACGCGGTCTTGCGCCATCGAGGGCATGCCGGCGGGATCGATTCCTTCGATGAGGTGCACCATCTGCGTCAGGTCTGCCTCGGTCAGCTCAACGCCCTCGGCGTTGGCGACCGCAAGCGTTTCGCGCATGGCGGAAACAAGGCAGCGACGCTGCTCGGAGCCCGGCTCCGTGGCGCTTCCGTACGTGCCGCCGTAGGCCATGCAGGTCTGGTTGATGCCGTCGTTGAGCATGAGTTTGGCCCACATGCGGTGCGCAATGTCGCTCTCGACGGTGTGTGCGATGCCGCAGCGCGTGTAGAGCTCGTCGATTGCGGTGATGGCTGCGGGATCCGTACCGGCCGCCGCGCCAAAGCGGATTTCGCCCGTGTTGGTAAAGGTGAGCTCTCCGTTGAGAAACACAGCGTCCATGCCCTGGCAAATACCAAGAACGGTATGCTCCCAGCCAAAGCGCTCGGCAATCTTTTGCTCGCTCGTGATGCCGTTGCACAGCGAGGCGATGAGCGTATTGGGTCCCACGACGCGCTCCATAGTCTTGAGTGCTTGGTCGAGACCGGTGGTCTTGACCGTCAGGATGACCAGATCGGCGGGCGTTGCCTTGCTGGCGCGGACGGACTTGAGCGCACAGGGCTTGCCGTTGACGGTGAGCGCATCGTTTGCGTGACGCTCAAAACGGGCGTCATCCATAACGTATTCGACGGCGTCATTGCCGAGGGCCTTGGCAATCATGCTGCCGTAGAGTAGCCCGACGCCGCCCTTGCCGATAAAGGCGACCTTGTTGATCTGCATGCGAATCATCTCCCCATATAAAAGGCACCCGCGTAAGGGGCGCCTGATGGATTGTATGCCGCCGGACCATGCTGCGTGCACCGGATGGCCGTATTTGTTTGTTGCTCCTTTCATCGGGCTTTTTGCTGATGTTAAAGCGGTGCCGTGACAGCTCGATTTCTGCTGCGTTACGATACGTTCTCGATTGCGATTCCACGATGTTTCGGCCGCGTGACCATTGTGTTTCGTCTTGCCGGGGCGCTGATGGCGAAAGGAGGGGCCGTGCAATACCGCGTTGACCCCAAAAGTGGTAACCGAATATCTGCTCTGGGTCTGGGCTGCATGAGATTTCCCGGTGCGCCGGGACACCCCGATGCGAAGACGGCCGATGCCATCATTTCCCGTGCGGTGGAACAGGGGATTAATTATCTGGATACTGCGTATCTTTATCCCGGTAACGAGGTGTGCGTGGGCGCCTCACTTGAGCGCTTGGGGCTGCGTGACCGGGTGTTGCTGGCGACTAAGTTGCCGCACGCTTCGTGCAAATGTGCGGAGGATTTCGACCGCTTTTTTGACGAGCAGCTGCACCGTTTGCGGACCGACCATATCGACTACT
>URUW01000162.1 GCA_900551205.1 uncultured Collinsella sp.
CGGGGTTGTCAAAGTAATCCTCGAGCTTATCGAAGCCCAGCGCCACATCGCGCACGTTGCCGGGAATGTCGGGCACATCGATACCAAGCACCGTGGCGCCATAGTCCATAATGCGAACGCAGATCTCGGGCCCGTCGAGGGTGTAACGATGAACGGGGGTACCGCACGGCGCGGTGCCGAAAAGCTCGGAAGTGATCATTTGGTTCCTAACATCGAGGTATTTCCGACAAACTGTAGCGCGAACAGGCGAGATTATCACTACACCCCACTAAAGCTGGGGGTATTTTTCTCAAAAAAGTGATGATTGGAGCTGTGCGGGCGTTCATTTTTGACGCGTACGAGTCTGATACAATTTGTTCGTTACTGTTTGAATGATATGCGCGCAAAGAACGGCGAGGATTCATCGTGATTAAGGCAGAGCGACAGGATAAGGTTCGTCAGCTGCTCGAGGAGCAGGGCACGGTCTCGGTCAAAGAGATTTCGGATGCGTTGGGCGTTTCGGACATGACGATTCGCCGCGACCTCGAAGAACTTGCGAGCCTAGGCGAGATTGAGCGCGTGCACGGCGGAGCCCGCAGTGCACAGGGCCGTCCGCACGCTATGTTGCGCCATGAGTATTCGCACAGCGAAAAGCGCACTAAGCATGCCGAGGAAAAGCTGCAGATTGCGCGCCGTGCTGTGGAGCTTATCGAGGAGGGCTCGACCATCTTTTTGGGCACGGGCACCACGGTTGAGCAGATGGCCTCGATGCTGCCGACGTTTCGCCTGCGCATTGTGACCAATTCGCTTTCGGTGTTTAACCTGCTCGAGGCGCGCGAAGACTGCGAGCTGTGCCTCGTGGGCGGTATGTACCGTCGCCGCACCGCCGCTTTTGTGGGACCAACGGCCGAGGATACCCTGCGCGCGCTGGGCATCGATGCGGCGTTTATCGGCGCCAACGGCATCTTGGACGGTGACGTGTCTACGTCCAACATGGACGAGGGCCGTATCCAGCAGCTCGCCTTTAGCAAGGCCGACTCGCGCTACCTGATCGCCGACTCCAGCAAGATCGGCAAGCGCGACTTCTACACCTTCTGCCGCCTGGACAATTTGGACGCTGTGGTGTGTGAGCCGGGTATCGCCGCCGAGGACCGCACTGCCATCGAGGAGCACACGCGGGTCATCTGCTAGCGAGTGCCGCCGTGCTAGATCAGGCGGGCGTAGTCCTGTGACTGGTGAAAGACGTGGGCGATATAGATCGCATCGCGCTCAAACTTGTAAAGGCACGCGTAGTTGTTGACGGGAAACGATCGATAATTGCGTGTCGCCAGTTCCCGTATGTGGGAGAGGGGCCGTAGGAGCGACTGCTCGCGAAGCAGGTCAAGCTGATATTCAAACTCGGCAACAAAATTGCCCGCTGCACGTGGATTCATGAGGATTTGAGCAAGGTATCCGACAATACTCTCGTACTCATATCGTGCGCTTTTGAGTATTACGACGTTATAGGTCATATTTGTCTCGCATCGCGGTCGCGAAGGAGTCGTAGTCGCTGTAGTCGCCTTGCGATATCTCGTCTTCTGCCAGCATCATACGAGACAGCAGCTTGGCTTTGGCGATTTCTTCTTGCATGAGGCGATACTGGTCGCTGCTGATGCAGTGCATGGCCTCGTAGCCGTTCTTAGTTACGGTGACGTCGCGCTCAGACTCAACAAGTGCGGTGAATGTGGCAGTGTCCTTCATGTCTCGGACGGGCACACAGATGGGCATAGGTATCTCCTTCGCATTGGGACATAATTGTACCACGCCGTATCGAATAGTCGGCATCGTTGAATTGTCTTGATCTGTAACAGATAGACGCCCAAAACCGGGTTTAGTGTTACAGATCGAGACGGCTCGGCATAGCATCCGTTATACATGAAGCTCGGTATTATTGTATGTTTAGACCAATGCAATAGTCGGTATTTTTGTAGATATAAGCTCATTTAAAGGTCGGTATTTTTGTATTATTAGATATATCTAAAGGTCGGTATTTTTGTAAACTCGCACGTAAATTATGCTGAGGTGAGATTATGTTTAAACGAAAGGCATATGATCGTCTGAAGGAGTGGAAAGAACGCTCGCAAGGGCGCACTGCGGTGCTTATTGAGGGTGCAAGACGCGTTGGCAAAACGACGCTCGTCAAGTGCTTCGCGCAAAATGAATACAAGGATTATCTGTACATTGACTTTTCGGCTGCTAGCAAAGCCACGCTCGATATATTTCTGAACCATCGTGAAGATGTCGATCTTTTTTTACGCATGCTTCAGCTGCAGTATGGTAAGGCCCTCGAACCGAGAGAGTCGCTGGTCATTTTTGATGAAGTGCAGCGGTTTCCCATCGCGCGCGAATACATAAAGCATCTTGTAGAAGACGGCAGATTTGATTACATCGAGACAGGCTCTCTTGTCTCCATCAAAAAGAATGTCGATAGCATTGTCATACCGTCAGAGGAAGAAAGGATCCCTCTCGAGCCCCTCGATTTTGAGGAGTATCTTTGGGCGACCGGAAAAGATCTTTATGCAGAAGAGATCCGTAAAGCGCGCGAATCTCGGACCGCGCTTCCGGACGGCGTTCATGCGACGTGCATGAGATTATTTGATGAGTATATGCTTGTCGGTGGTATGCCTCAGTCGGTCGACTCCTTTGTGGCAGAGAATGATTTTAGAGGATGCGACAGGGTTAAACGGCAGATTATCGCACTGTACAGGGAGGACATTGCCAAGTTTGGAGGTTCGGACGCTAGACGTGCGCGGGCGGTTTATGACGATATTCCGGGTCAATTATCTGCGGCAAATAAACGGTTCAAATTTGACAGCTTGGAGAAGGGGTCCCGTTTTGAGACATATGAGTCGGCGTTAATCTGGCTTGAGGATGCGCGACTGATTAACCGTTGCTATTTATGCAGTGATCCGAGCGTGGGTTACCGCCTGCACGAGGACGCGTCTTCGCTTAAATGCTATATGGCGGACACGGGATTGCTCGTGAGCTTGGCGTTTGATGATGGTCCGGACCTTATGGATGTTCATAGAGACATTCAATTTGGAAGAATTTCAATTAATAAAGGAATGCTAATCGAGAACATCGTGGCGCAGCAGCTTAAGAGTCTGGGGCATTCGCTTTTTTATTACAGCTGGCAGGAGCCTTCCAAAACAGAGGGGAGTCGGCCCAGAACGCGTGAAATTGATTTTCTTGTTTCGCGCGGCTTTGAAGACGCGGCTGGAAAACCGCGGGTCACTCCTGTTGAAGTTAAATCTTCCAAATCGTATTCAACAATCTCGCTTGACGATTTCGGCAGACGATTCGAACGACGAGTCGGAGAAGAGATAGTTCTTCACCCAAAACAGCTCAGGGCTGAAGGGCATAGGATATATCTACCTCTGTATATGACGATCTTTATCTGATCGGTGGAATGCGGCCAAAAAGGGGGCATGCGGCTGAGATTGTCAGCCCGGTCTATTTTATTTGTCTCGATCTGTAACAGCTAGGGGCGAAAACACAAGCTAGTTGTTACAGATTTAGATTGAAGGGATTGGCTCGCACGTTTATCTAAATCTGTAACAACTAGACGTCCAAAACCGGTTTTAGTGTTACAGATTGAGACAATTCGGCCTGGTCGGTCCCTTTCATCTCAATCTGTAACAGTTGGGACTGAAAAGCTCGGCTGGATGTTACAGATCGAGACAAACGGCTTCCGACCTGCACAAAAAGACCGGGGGCGGCGCGCCGTGTGACGTGCCGCCCCCGGCTGAGAAATGGGGACAAGTTATGTGAGTGGGGCAATGCCGCTCGTCGCAAGCCACTAGTCCAGATGACGGGTCTGCGCCACGTGCTTGTACCAGTAGGCGCTCGCCTTGGGCGTGCGCTTTTGGGTCTTAAAGTCTACGTAGAAGAAGCCATAGCGCTTGTTGTAGCCGTTGGTCCAGGAGAACTGATCCTGCAGGCTCCACAGGAAGTAGCCGCCCACGTTGACGCCAACCTCCATGGCCTTGAGCAGCCAACGCAAGTGCTGCTCGATGTAGTCGATGCGCGGCTGGTCGTCCACAAAACCGTCCTTGTAGGGGTCCTTGTAGCCCATGCCGTTCTCGGTGATGAAGATCTGCTTGTAGTTGGGGTAGCGCTGCTTAATGTAGACGAGCAGATCGAACAGGCCCTCGGGATAGATAATCCAGTCCCAGTCGGTGGTGGGGATGCCGGGCTTGTTCACATGCTCGCCAATACCCTTAACGCGCCAGCGGCCGGTGCCTTTCTCGCCCGTACCGTTGTGGTGCAGGTCGTTC
>URUW01000163.1 GCA_900551205.1 uncultured Collinsella sp.
GTGCTCGGCGCTAAGGTTTCGGGCAGTGTGTCAAAGAAGACGAGTTATCTGGTCGCCGGCCCCAAAGCGGGCTCAAAGCTTACCAAGGCCGAGCAGCTGGGCGTGCCCGTGCTGGACGAGGACGCACTCGAGCAGATCTTGGCTACTGGTCAGGTGCCAGAGGCGTAAGGCATCGATAGCCAAATTGAAGAACCGCCCGGAAGCACGATGCCTTCCGGGCGGTTCTTACTTTGCTGGGGCAACGGGCACCGTGATCTGCGTCACGTAGGTCGCTGGGTCGTCGCTGATGATGTCGTCGATAAGGGCGATTTCGCGTTGTCCCGCTATGCCACCAGTTTGTCAAAAGCCCCGCGACGGTTGAGCACGGTAAACGCCACTACGCAAATAATTACCGATAGAATTGACCCGCACGGCGAGGCGATGCCCATGGGGAACAGCGTGTCGGAATAGGCGTTCGACAGCAGCCAGGCGCCGGGCACGCGAATGAGCGCCACGGCCAGCACGTTGTGCGCAAAGCCGATGTAGCTCTTGCCGTATGCAGCGAAAAAGCCGCTAAAGCAAATGTGGATGCCGGCAAAAATCGCGTCGAAAATGTAGCTGCGCATATAGCCGGTGCCGGCGGCGACTACTGCAGCGTCCTTGGCAAAAAAGCCGATAAACGCCGGCGCCACCAGCCACATCAGCACCGTGATCAGGCAGCCGTACACTACCGAGATGGTCATGGCGTCTTTGAGCACCTGACGTGCGCGGTCGCCCTTACCCGCGCCGGCGTTTTGCGCCGTGAGTGCGCTGACGGTGGCGCCCATGGAGCTCGGGACAATGAATAAAAAGCTGATCATCTTCTCGACCAGGCCCACGGCGGCGGCGTCGACCAGGCCGCGGTGGTTGGCGATGACGGTGATAAACATAAACGCCACCTGGATGCAGCCGTCCTGTACTGCCACGGGCACGCCGATCTTAAGAATGCTGCCGAGCACCTCGGGCTGGGGACGCAGGTCGCTGCGCTTAACGTGAATGTTCGTGCGGCGGCTCTTGAGCCACACGAGCGCGAGGGCAACGCTTGCCGTCTGGGCGGCCACCGTGCCGAGCGCCATGTGCCCGATAAACAGAAAATCGAGTGCGATGTTGATGATGCACGCCACGCCGATCACATACATGGGCGAGCGCGAATCGCCCAGGCCGCGAAAGATGGCCGAGAGGATGTTGTATGCGGCGATAAAGGGAATGCCCATAAAGCAGATGCGCAGGTAGGCGGCGGTGCCTTCGATTGCCTCGGCCGGCGTGCCAATGAGTGCCACGATCTGCGGGCACAGTGCGAGCAGGACAGCGGCCAGCACCACCGAGACACCCATAAAGAGCGTGATGGTGTTGCCGATGGCGGTCTCGGCGCGATCGAAGCGGCGCGAGCCCACGGCGTGGCCGACGATGACCGTCGTTCCCATGGCCAGACCTACGAGTGTCACGGTAATGATATAGAGCGTCTGCGCGCCATTGCCCACGGCGGTGATGCCGGCGGCGCCGCTAAACTGTCCCATCATGTACAGGTCGGCCATGCCGTAGAGCATCTGCAAAAAGTACGAGAGCATATAGGGCAGGGCAAAGACCGCGATGGTCTTAAGGACATTGCCGCGTGTGAGGTCGTGTTCCATAGGTGGGGCTTTCTGGCTGGGTTTGTTTACGTACCAGTGTAGTGAAAACCCTATAACGATTGTAGAGTCAAGGTTTGTGTTGGCAGCGGGGCGAAAAAGTCACGCTCCAAGCACGATGCTTTGACCCTCCGTGCCCCTCACCTCGCCTCAAACCATCACAACATTCGACGTTTTTTGCCAAAATCGGGAAAAGCATCGAATGTTGTGATGGTTTTTCTACCACTCGATCGGGTGGAATCGCTTTCTTGCGCGCGAAGGTGTGCGGACCCGTGGGCAGGGGAATAAGGTTGGTTATCCGACTCCATTGGAGGGCTCATGGACCTGCCGATCGTCCTGTCCCATAAGACTGCCTGGCTGTACCACAACGTGGCGCGCCCGTCCGAGCCGCTCTCGCGAGCAAGCAGCCTATACGATGAGGACTCGCTTGCTAGCGAGGCGGAGCCGACTGCGGACCTGCCCAAATTGGGGCTCGATGCCAAGGGGCTGAGGGCTTCAACGGCAGTCGGGATTGTTACCGACCATCTGGTTTCGCTTGGTATTCCACGGGAAGAGCTCGATCATATCGACACGCTCGTCAACTTCGATTTTGAGCGCTCGACGCCGGCTGGATTTAGGTGCCACGTGTTTGGGGCGCCGGTACCTCCAGGCCATCTTATCGAGGTGGCAGAGGGCCTTCTAGTGGTTGATGAGGTCATGTGTTTTGTCCAAGCGGGTTCGTGGATGAGTGAGCCCGAGCAGCTGGAATATGGCTACGAAATCTGTGCCCGATACCATTTGAATCATCTGTCGACGGACGATTATGTCGAGATGGGGCAGAGGTATACCGTTGCCGACTTGATTGCTTATTGCAATGAGAACCGATCTCGTCAGGGGGCTATACGCGCGGCCGCCGTGCTCAAGCGCGTGCACGATGGCGCGCGGTCGCCCATGGAGACGGCCACCGCAATCATGGTCGTAGCAAAACGTTCCCAGGGCGGGCTGGGATACGCCAAGATCGAGCTCAACCGTCGGGTCGATGTTCCCAACGAGTTCAAGTATCTCGCTAAGGCTGGGTATTTCGAGATCGACGTATATGCGCCTGCGAGCGGTACGGGGATTGAATACAACGGCTCGGACCATCTTGATAAACAGCGCAGCGCGTCGGATGCGGAGCGCATGACCGTGCTGAGCGCGCTGGGCTTTAGGATGATCGTCCTCACCGGGACTCAGTTTGCCCACCAGCTGCAATTGCACCGGGCGATGAACGCCATCGCGCTCGCTATGGGCCTCAAGTGCGACCGAAGCGAAGCGTTCCAGAAACGTCAAAACGACCTGCGAGAATTCGTGATTCGGCACTGGGACGGCGGTCTTTAGGGGCGTTCCGGCCCTTCTACGGGGTGCCGTGGGAAGTCAAATCATCACAACATTCGACGTTTTTCGCCAAAATCGGAAAAAGCATCGAATGTTGTGATGGTCTGTGCTGAGGATGGGCTTGGAAAGTCCGTTTTGCTCGAAGCGACCTGTCCTGTCGTACGGGTGTCGGCATGATTCTCCCGTGGGGTATTATGTTTTCCGAAGAATAAAACGCCGCGTGAGGGGAGGGCTGCGTGGACGGGCGCGTGCAACATGACGTCTTTGGCCGCGATATCAACTACCTGCGCATTGCCGTTACCGACAAGTGCAATTTCCGCTGCATTTACTGCATGCCGGCCGATGGCGTGGCGCCCCGCGCGCACGACGAGCTGCTCAGCGCCGAGGAAATCGCCCGCTTTGTGCGCCTGGTAGCGGGGGAGGGCATTCGCCGCGTGCGCCTGACGGGCGGCGAGCCGCTGGTCAGCCGCCGCATCATTCCGCTCATTCGCGACATCCGCGCGATTCCGCAGATCGAGGACATCTCGCTTACCACCAATGGTGCCCTGCTGCCCAAGTTGGCACCGCAGCTCAAAGATGCCGGGCTTAACCGCGTCAACATTTCGCTCGATACACTCGACCCTACGCTGTTTGGAAAGATCACGCGCCTGGGTCGGCTCGAGCAGACCATGGCTGGCATCGACGCGGCGCTGGCTTGGGGCTTTGAGCCTGTTAAGGTCAACTGCGTTGTGGTGCGCCGGCTCAACCAGGATGTGGCGGCCCTTGCGCGGCTCACGCTCGACCGCCCCATCCACCTGCGCTTTATCGAATATATGCCCATTGGCGACGAACGCACGAGCTCGCATTGCGCCGTGGACCCGCATGCGCCCGCGCTCAATCCCGAGCTGTGGGACGCGAGCGACACCGTGCCGAGCGACGAGCTGCGGGCTCGCATCAATGCCGGGGCCGCGGCGGCGGGACTGGGCGAGCTCGAGCCGCTCGGCATCAACGACGCTCCTGCCGGCGCGGGCCCTGCGCGCTATTGGCACTTTCCGGGTGCGGCGGGTACGGTCGGCTTTATTAGCGCCATGTCCAACCATTTTTGTGCGAACTGCAACCGTCTGCGCCTGACGGCAGACGGCAACGTGCGTCCGTGCCTGTTCAGCGATGCCGAGTATTCGGTGCGCGACGCCCTGCGCCGTGGTGATGATATGCAGGTACTTTCGATTTGGCGCGATGCCGTGGCCCACAAACCGCAGGAACACGCGATAAT
>URUW01000164.1 GCA_900551205.1 uncultured Collinsella sp.
GTGCGGATGTGATAACCGTCGACGTCGGCGTCCGTACAGATGATGACCTTGTTCCAGTTGAGGTTGTCCAGGTCAAAGGCGCCAAGGTTCTTGATGCGCTTGTCCTTGATCTCCACACCGCAGCCCAGCACGCGCATGAGGTCCATGATGATGTCGGACTTAAAGATGCGCGGGTAGTCCTCTTTCAGACAGTTGAGGATCTTGCCTCGGACGGGCATAACACCCTGGAACTCGGCATCGCGCGAGGTGCGGATGGCGCCTGCTGCCGAGTCGCCCTCTACGATGTAGATCTCGCGACGGCTCTTGTCCTTGGAGCGGCAGTCGATGAACTTCTGCACGCGGTTGGCCATGTCGGTCTTCTGCTGCAGATTGGTCTTGATGCTCTGGCGCGTCTTCTCGGCGTTCTCGCGCGAGCGCTTGTTGATGAGCACCTGCTCCATGATCTTGTTGGCGGCGTCTTTGTTCTCGATCAGATAGGTCGAGAGGCGCTCCTTAAAGAATGCCGTCATCGCCTGCTGGATAAAGCGGTTATTGATGGCCTTCTTAGTCTGGTTTTCGTAGGACGTCTGGGTGGAGAAGCGGTTGGTCACCAGCACCAGACAGTCCTGGACGTCCTGCCACTTAATGCCGCTCTCGTTTTTGTTGTACTTGCCCTGTTGCTTGATGTAGGCATCGATGGCGCTGGTCAGAGCACTACGGGCGGCCTTTTCGGGCGAACCGCCGTTCTCGAGCCATGACGAGTTGTGGTAGTACTCCTGCATCATGAAGGTGCGCGAGAAGCACATGCACGCGGTGATCTTGACGTTGTAATCGGGCAGGTCCTCGCGGTCGCGACCGCGACGGTCAGCCTCGATAAAGAAGGGCTCGGTAAGGTAGTCGGTACCGACCTTCTCGAGCACGTAGTCCTCGATGCCCTTGGGATAGCAAAAATCCTCTTCGGAAAACTCGCCATCGTCGCCCTCAATGCGCAGGCGGAAGGTCACGTTGGCGTTGACCACGGCCTGGCGGCGCATGGTCTCGCGATACCAGTCGTGGGGAATGCTGATCGAGGTAAAGACCTCAAGATCGGGGCGCCACTTGATGGTGGTGCCGGTGCGGTCCTCGTCGCTGGGCTCGATCTCAAGCGCTTTCTTTTTGGCGCCAACGACCTTGCCTTTCTTAAAGTGCAGGGAGTACTTGTTGCCGTCGCGCCAAACCGTGACGTCCATGTACTCGGATGCGTACTGGGTCGCGCACGAGCCCAGGCCGTTGGTACCGAGCGAGAAGTCGTAGTCGCCGCCCTGGTTGTTGTTGTATTTGCCACCTGCGTAGAGCTCGCAAAAGACGAGCTCCCAGTTAAAGCGCTTCTCGGAGGGGTTCCAGTCGAGCGGGCAGCCGCGGCCGTTGTCCTCTACCTGAATGGAACCATCGCGAAAGGCGGTAAGGGTGATGAGCTTGCCGTAGCCCTGGCGCGCCTCGTCAACGGCGTTGGACAGGATCTCGAAGGCGGCATGCGCGCAGCCGTCGAGTCCGTCCGAGCCAAAGATAACGGCGGGGCGCAGGCGTACGCGCTCCTCGTCCTTGAGCTGACGAATACTGTCGTTACCATAGTTTGCGGTGTTTTTTGCCATGCTCGCTCTCTCGGTGCTCCTTTTGCTGCGTTTAAGTCATATAGATAGTCAAGGTAGCATAGCCCAGGCCGTGGGCGATTCCAACCAACACGAATTCCATCGAACAATAGTTCGATTAGATAATGGATGCTTGGGATGCGGGTGGGGTCTGTCCTATTCAAACATCTGCGGCAGGTCGATGAAGACGGTTCGATCGCTTTCGTCAGCTTCGAAGCCCGAACGGGAGAAGAATCCGTAGCGATGGCATTTGAGCCCCGTTGCCTCGACTTGGGTGATTTCCTCGTCGACCATTTTTTGCGTGACGGGGGATTTGCGGAACTTTGCTTCGTAGAATGCGTAGCCCTCGGGGTCTTGCGTTACCACATCGAATTCGCCGCTCGTTTTGTTTGCGGGATCGTCGTACCAGTACTTGCCTATGGCATCGAAAGCCGGTTCGATCTTGCCAGTCCTGTTTTGCCGTACGAGGTATTGACGGCAGATCTCCTCGAACATATGTGGAGTGTAGTTTTCCTCGAAGTCTTGGGAGACGTGACGATCATAGAAGACTTCCGGGTCGAGCAGCTGACGCGCAGAAGCATTGCGGAAGACGTAGCGATAGTAAAAGAGCGAAAGTGGGTCCACCACAAAGTAGCCAGACTTGCGCTTATTCGTAGGGTCGTTGATGGGTGCACGCTTTTGGACGATTTCGAGTGACATGAGCTTGTCGAGTACGTCTGCCATGGCCGGACCGCTCGAGACGTGCGACTGTGCCAGCACGTCCCCCCAACGGGAGTAACCTTGCGCGAGAGCCCCGAAAACTTCGTTGGCGTTGGTCATCTTCGAGATCTCGGCGTTGAGATAGGACGGTACTTCGCTTTCTAAGCGGGCGCCAGGTTCTGTGACGAGCTCGATGATATTGTCGCGTACGCTTTGGGACTGATCGATGAGGCGATTGTAAAAGGGGATGCCGCCAAAAACGCTATAGAGCCGCACCTTGTCCTCGGGTGAGAACGCGGGATAGAACTTTGCAGCGTCAAAGTAATCCATGGGCTTAAGCTCAAGCGCGAGATCAATTCGCCCGTAGAGGGGGCTTTCATGCTCGATGAGAGATTTCATAATCTCAACATAGGAGCCGCACAGGACAATGTTTAAACGTGAGTCTTCCCTGTGAGCGTCGATTGAGGTCTGGAGAATGCTGTCTAAGCCTTTAACCGCATCTCTCAAGTAGGGGTATTCGTCGAGAACGAGGGTAATGTTCTTGTCTTTGGCTTGGGCAAACAGAAATTCGATGAGCTCGCGGATGCCCGTGAAGGCGAGCGGAGGAAAGCTTAGCGCTTCAGCAGCAAGGGCGGACAGACTCTCGAGGTTGTCTGCCTCGGAGGTTTGGCGGCACTCGTAATAGATCGTTGCGACGTCCGATAAATCGGTTAGCGCCTGCTTGATGAGCTCACTTTTGCCGACGCGACGCCTTCCGTAAATGAGAACATTGCGCTGCTCGGGCGCATTGAGTGTTTTCTTAATACGGGCGAGTTCAAGCTCCCTGCCAATGAATTCCACTTACTCGGTTCCTTCCGACTCGGTTTTGTCCGAGTAAATTGTATCGCATGAACAAGTTTATGCTCGAGTTTACTCGGACAAAACCGAGTCGGTTCTGTCCGAGTAAGTTTGAATAGCGAATCGAAATTGTTATGTCCACATGGCGATGGCGAACATGGTTTCCATA
Organism: uncultured Collinsella sp.; assembly: GCA_900551205.1. Lineage (GTDB taxonomy): Bacteria > Actinomycetota > Coriobacteriia > Coriobacteriales > Coriobacteriaceae > Collinsella. The sequence continues at coordinate 3,313 of URUW01000164.1, forward strand.
AGCGCCGCGTTCGCGCTTGTTATTGCCGCAATGCGCTGTGTCGCTGAGGCGCAGATCGTACCGCTCGAAAGCGTCTTTTGGTTGGCGAACCTGGCCACGGGCGTGTTCTGCGGTGCGACGATTTTCGCGGCCACGTTTGCTGTCCTGTGTGCAACGTTTTTCACGGCGAAAAGACGCCGTGCCAAGCTCGAGGCAGAACTCGACTCCTCAGACGACATCTAATGCGCAATGGGCCGGCTCTGGGTATCCAGAACCAGCCCATTTTGATGTTCGATTAGCCGAGTCGGCGCCTCTCACAAAAGTAAGTAGGAGCTAGCGAGGCTTATCCGAATTGACCTCATCGGCGGTGTCTTTTTCGAGCGCCGTGCGGCGGGCGCTGTAGGCGATGAGGCCCGCGCCTGCCGCGGCGAGTGCTGCAGCGGCTGCCGTAAGGGGAGCGTTGACATCGCCCGTGCCCGCAAGCGCGCCCGCTTTTCCGGAGCGCTTGTTATTGCCGTGGTCCTTGCCGCTGCCGGAGCTGCTTCCGCCGGAGCCGCCGCCCTCGTCAGTACCGCTGCCACTCGAGCCACCATCGCCGTCTGCCGTCATCGGGGCGTCGTGAAGTCCTGTCGTATCCGCGCTGTCGCATACGCCGACCTGCACTTCTGAGCGTTCGCATGCCGCGTCGGGCACATGAAGCTCGTGCAGAACGGCACTCAGCGCCGAGTTTGCGCCCGGTCGGATCTCCTCGAGCGTTACGGGATCGAGCGCCACCAGATTACGCGCCTTCGCATACAGCGTGACGCGTTTGCCCACTTCGTCGCTCCAACTCTCGGGGATGGCGAAGCTCATGCGGAACTGTGCCGTGCAACCCGGTGCCAGCACGGCGTTGCCGTTGTCGGCTACCAGCGGGTGCGTTGCAAAACGTGCGCCCAGCGTCTCGAGCGC
>URUW01000165.1 GCA_900551205.1 uncultured Collinsella sp.
AGGCAAGGCATAGACCTTCTGGTCATGCCTTGCCTTTTGAATGACAAATTGTCGCCCTGGGCGGCGCGCAGCGTCAACTGGTTGCGCGGTTCGTAGAACCGCGCAACATAAGTGCGCCCCCTCCCGCGCACGGAACGGGAGGAGGCTAAAGGTAGGAGTCTACCGGTGGGGTTACCCCACCGGACAGACGATGACCAGGTGATCCTTTACAGGATCGTCATGGTTTCCGTGGGGTACCCAAGGGGTACTTAGAGCATCACGCAAGCGACGGTCAGGATGATGGCGCAGACGACGGAGAGAGCGACGATGAGCTTAAGAGCAAACTTGAGCCAGGTCGTCCACTCGATCTTGGCCAGGGCAAGACCGCCCATGATGGCGCCGGAGGTCGGGGTGAACAGGTTCACGACGCCGATGGCGGCGGAGAAGATCATGACCATGACCTCGGGCGAGAAGCCGAGCTTAACAGCCAGCGGTCCCATGATGGGCATGGAGACAGTAGCCATACCGGAGGTCGAGGGGATTAGGAAGGACAGGCCGAAGTAGACCAGGAAGCTCATGGGAGCGAAGATCACGCCGGACAGGCCAGCCAGAGCATTGGCGGCAGCGTCGAGGACGTAGACGTCGAGGCCGGTGCTAGCCATGAGGACGGAGATACCACGGGCGAGGGCGATGACGAGGACAACGGACATCATGTCGGCAGCGCCGGTGATGAAGGTGTTGACGATCTGCTTCTCGGACAGGCCGCCGATAATACCGATCAGGACAGCCATGAGGAAGAACCAGGTGGAAGCCTCGTCGAAGTACCACTGACCAATGGGCAGGCCGGTGATCAGGGCAGACCAGCCCTGAACGATGGCGTTACCGTCGGCGTCATAGACAGCGCCAGCATCGAAGAAGTTGGCGACGCCCTCGTTAAGGTCGGCCAGCGGGATGAAGCCGACGATCATGACGACGAAGGTGAAGGCAAAGGCGATCAGAACACCCTTCTGACGACCGGTGAGCTTGACCTCCTTGTGAACCTCGGAAGCAGCCTTGCCGTGAGCCTCTTCGGCGTCCTTGAGCTCCTGCATCGAAAGGATGGTGGAACCCTTGTCAGCCTTGACCTTCTTGGCATAGCTCATGACGAAGAAGATGGACATGGCGGTGGTAACAATCCACAGGACGGCACCGAGGCCGATGATGATGGACTGGTTGACCTCAATGCCAACGCCGGTCAGAGCGTCGACGGCAGCGCCGACGGCAAACGGGTTAACCGTGGAGCCGAGGCAGCCGCAGCCAGCGCCGAGCAGGACGGTTGCAGCGCCGACCATGGGGTCGAAGCCAGCAGCCATCATGGTAGCGGCGAGCAGGGCGTAGAAGGGAACGGTCTCCTCGCACATACCATAGGTGGTACCACCGAGGGAGAAGATGAGCATCAGCACGGGAATGAGCATGATCTCATTGCCCTTAAGCTTCTGCACCAGAACGGCAATGCCGTTGTCCAGGGCGCCGGTCTCGGTCATCATGCCGAGGAAGCCGCCGAGGATCATAACGAAGAGGCAGACGGGCAGAGCGTCAGCGAAGCCCTTGACCGGGGCGGTGCAGAAATCGCTCAAGCGGGCAGCGGTAACCGCGCCACCGGACGTACCGGAGACGATAACGGTAACAACCGCGACGATTGCCAGCAGAGCAAGAAGAATGGTGAACGATGAAGGCATACCGCGCTTTTTCTTAGCGGTCTCAGTCATAGTTCTCATCCCCCCTTCATAAATCATTTACTGATCTCGCCCGAAGCGGCTCTTCCGTGCCGTGCATGTCGTTCGGTGCGAGATTTTTACCAGACAAAAGTGCTCGGGGTGCGCAGCAATGCACCCCGAGCGAGATGCTAGATGCTCTTACTTGAGCGTAGCGTACATGACAGCCTTGATGGTGTGCATGCGGTTCTCGGCCTCGTCGAAGACCTTGGAAGCGGGGCTCTCGAAGACCTCGTCGGTGACCTCCTGCTCGGTGATGCCGAACTGCTCGCACTTCTCGGCGCCAATCGTGGTGTTGGTGTCGTGGAAGCTGGGCAGGCAGTGCAGGAAGATGGCACCCGGGTTGGCCATAGCCATGACCTCGGAGGTAACGCGATACGGGGTGAGCTGAGCGATGCGCTCGGCCCAGACCTCGTCGGGCTCGCCCATGGAGACCCAAACGTCGGTGTAGAGAACGTCGGCACCGGTGACGCCGTCCTTGACGTCGGTGGTCAGCTTGATGGTGCAGCCGTTGGCCTCGGCGATGGGCTTGCAGGCCTCGATGACGTCGTCAGCGGGCATGCACTCCTCGGGGCCGCAGGCCACGAAGTTCATGCCGAGCTTGGAGCAGACGACCATGAGGGAGCGAGCGACGTTGTTCTTGCAGTCGCCCATGAAGACGAGGGTCTTGCCCTTGATGTCGTAGTTGAAGTTCTCCTGGACGGTCAGGATGTCGGCGAGCATCTGGGTGGGGTGCCACTCGGTGGTCAGACCGTTCCACACGGGCACGCCGGACTTAGCGGCAAGCTCCTCGACGTCGTCCTGGGCAAAGCCACGGAACTCAATGCCGTCATACATGCGGCCGAGAACGCGGGCGGTGTCCTCGATGGACTCCTTCTTGCCCATCTGCGACGAACCCGGATCGAGGTAGGTGACGCCCATGCCCAGATCCATGCCGCCGACCTCGAAGGCGCAGCGGGTACGAGTGGAGGTCTTCTGGAAGAGCAGGACGATGTTCTTGCCCTCGAGATAGCGGTGAGGAACGCCGGCGCGCTTCATGTCCTTGAAGTTCTTGGAGAGCTTGAGCAGGTACTCGATCTCCTCGGTGGTGAGGTCGAGGAGCTTGAGGAAGCTACGGCCGGAGAGGTTAACACCCATGGTTCGTATCCTTTCGAAAAAGTGAATTACTAAAAAGTGGTGCCCGTTTGACGGGCGAAACCGGTGCGGTTGTAGGGGGACCGCACCGGAACGTTAAAGACTTAGAGGTCCTCGCGCCAGAAGGGCATGCTCATGCAGCGCGGGCCGCCACGGCCGCGGGAGAGCTCGGCGGAGGGCACGACGAGAAGGTCCAGGCCCTCCTTGTACAGCACGTCGTTGGTGACGGTGTTGCGGGCGTAGACGCAGATCTTGCCGGGCTCGACGCACAGGGTGTTGGAGCCGTCGTTCCACTGCTCGCGGGAGGCCGCGATCGGGTCGCCGCCGCCGCAGGGGATCAGCTTGACCTGGTCGACGCCGGTGGCGTCCTCCAGGACGTGCTCGAGGGTGTCCTCGATCAGGCGGATGTTCACGTCGCCCGGGTTCTTGCCGGCGGTCAGCTCGTAGACGCGCAGGGTGCCCATGATGGCGGGGTGGATCGTGAACTTATCGACGTCGATCTGGGTGAAGACCGTGTCGAGGTGCATGAAGGCGCGGGAGACCGGGATGTCGAAGGCCAGGATGCGCTCGACCTTGGAGTCGGAGTTCCAGAAGATGTTCTGGGCCATGACGTCGATGGCGGCCGCCTGGGTGCGCTGGGAGATGCCGACGGCGAGGGTCTTCTCGTTGATGTTCAGCACGTCGCCGCCCTCGGTGTGGAACTGGCAGTCGCGGCGGAAGTACAGGGAGACGTCCTTGTAGTCGGGGTGGTACTTGAAGACGTACTTGCCGTACAGGGTCTCGCGGTTGCGGGTGACCGAGTACATGCGGTTGAGGTTGACGCCCTCGCCGACGACCGCGAACGGGTCGCGGGTGAAGTAGAGGTTGGGCATCGGGTCGATGATCAGGTCGGACTCGGACTCGGAGTTGACCAGGGAGTCGAGGGTCGTGGACGCCGTGAGGGGCATGTCGATCTCGGCCTTGGTCATGCCGGCCATGGTCTTCTTGACGAACTCGAGGTTGTCCTCGATGGAGTCCAGCTTCTCGCGGACGATCTGCGGCATCTGCTGGCCGCGGATGCCTGCCTCGGCGATGTACTGGTCGGTGAACTCGGCGCGGGCGCCGGGGACCTGGTCGAACACCTCTGCGACGAGGTTCTCGAGGTAGAGCACCTCCACGCCCTGGTCCCTCAGGATCTGGGCGAAGGTGTCGTGCTCCTGCTGCGCGACCTCCAGGAACGGGACGTCGTCGAACAGGAGTCGCTCGAGCTCGTCGGGCGGCAGGTTGAGGAGCTCGTCGCCGGGACGGTGCAGGCAGACCTTCCTGAGCTTGCCGATCTCGGAAGGCACGTGCAGACCTTTCGTCATGGCCTCCTACCTTTCTTTCGGGCC
>URUW01000166.1 GCA_900551205.1 uncultured Collinsella sp.
TGACGCCGGAAACCTGCTCGAAGGTCCGGATGTTGCGACCCTCGCGACCGATGATACGGCCCTTGAGGTCATCAGAGGGAATGTGCACGGAGGTAACGGTGACCTCGGCAGTGTGATCGGCAGCGCAGCGCTGAATCGCCAGAGACAGAATCTCCTGGGCGGTCTTGTGGCACTCGGCGCGAACCTGCTGCTCGGACTCGCGAATGATCGCGGCGGCCTCGTGGGTGACCTCGCCGCGAACCTTATCGAGGAGCTCCTTGTGGGCGTCCTCGCGGGTAAGGTCGGCGATACGCTCGAGCTCGGAGGTCTGCTTTGCGCAGAGCTCCTCGAGCTCACGGGAGCGCTTCTCGACCTGACCGGCCTGGCTGGACAGCTGATGCTCGCGCTTGTCGAGCGCGTCGTTGCGGCGATCGAGGGATTCCTCGCGCTGCATCACGCGGTTCTCGAGCGTACGAATCTCGTTCTTACGCTGCTTGTCCTCGGCCTCGGCGGCCTGCTTGTTCTTGATGATCTCCTCTTTAGCCTCGAGCAGAGCCTCTTTTTTGAGGGTCTCGGCCTGACGCTTAGCATCACCGATCAGGGACTCAGCCTGTGCGTGTGCCGACTGGATTTTTTCGTCGGCCTCGTGAAGACTACCCTGCTTGGCGGTGCGCATGTAGGCAATGGCGGCGATGGCACCCAAAATGATGCCAACGAGCGCTGCGATGATAGGCATGCTCACTCCTTTTTATGGATTCGTTACACAACAAAGCGAACCGTCCTTACGAACGGCTCGCGACATTTGAGTAATATGGGCGCAGCTTATGCGGGTCGGATACAGATAAACATATAAACAAACTCATCACAGATGAGCACATATCACAAAGCAAATGACAGTGTTTATCGTACGTTGAACCACAACAACTGTCAAATAAATGGCCCCAGCACGGCGGCTAAAACGCGGTGAACGGCAGGGCCACAAAACGCATACGCCTAAACCGCACATTCCTCACGTTCGGCATTAAGACGTGCCTTAACGGCATCGGCGGCGATGTGATACGAGAAGCCCTTGCCCATCAAAAACCGAACCAGTTTTTCGAATCCGCGCGTCTCTGGAACACGCCGCTTGGCGAGCAGGGCTGACGCACGCGCCAAATCGTCTTCGACGGCAAAATAATCCTCGGGATAACCGGGAATGTCATCGAGCACGACATGACGGCGCTTGAGCTCGGTCTCGATTTTACGCTGTCCCCAACCGCGCCGCTTGCGTTCCTCGATAAAGTACGAGCAAAAGCGGTTCTCGTCTAAAAAGCGATACTCGGTGGCGCGCTCGACGGCGAAATCGATCGCGGGCTGGCGAAAGCCGTAGCGTGCCAACTTGTCACGGACCTCACCCGTCGCATGATCGCGTCGCGATAGCATCTCGGTCACCATGGTAAGTGCACATTTACGCTCGATGAGCTGCACCGCTTCACGAAAGTTATCCCAATCACAGGGAAGATCGGGGCGATTTTTGACATACAGGCGCGCGACCCGCACGGGAATCCAAATGGACCGCTCAAAACCGCCCTCAAGCTCACAATCGATATGTGCGCAAGGCTTTTTGGACGCATACCCGCTCGAGAACGAGGAGGCCGCCTTCTTATCGGGAAAGACGACCGTGGCCTCGGTCACCGTATACGACATGAGCGTAACCGCTACTCGTCGTCATCATCGAGCATGGCGGAACCATCGATGGCGTAAAGCTCGTCAAACTCCTCAGGCGCAGGCTGATCGGTCAGCTCGACCTCGGACGGAGCATCGTCATCAAACTCAAGCCCGCAGGCAAGGCGGACCTTATGCTCAATCTCGTCGGCGCAATCGGGGTGTTCGCGCAGGAACGCCTTGGCGGCCTCGCGACCGTTGCCGAGCTTGTCCTCGCCATAGGCAAACCAGGAGCCCATCTTCTTGCAGATGCCGCACTCGACAGCCAGAATCGAGCCCTCCTTAGAGATGCCCGTACCGTACATGATGTCGAACTCAGCAGAACGGAACGGAGCTGCCACCTTGTTCTTAACGACCTTGGCGCGCACGCGGTTACCGATAACCTCATCCTTAAGCTTAATGCTGTCGATGCGGCGAATGTCGATACGCACCGAAGAGAAGAACTTAAGGGCGCGGCCGCCCGTCGTGGTCTCGGGGTTGCCGAACATGACGCCGATCTTCTCTCGCAGCTGGTTAATGAAGATGCATGTCGTGTTGGACTTGGACAGCGAGCCGGCGAGCTTGCGGAGCGCCTGACTCATCAGACGAGCTTGCAATCCGACCGTGGTATCGCCGATCTCTCCCTCGATCTCGGCACGCGGGGTCAGCGCGGCGACGGAGTCGACGACGATGGCATCGATGGCGCCGGAACGCACGAGCATGTCAACAATCTCGAGCGCCTGCTCACCCGTATCGGGCTGGGAAATCAGTACCTCGTCGATATCCACGCCAATGCGCGCGGCATACGTGGGATCGAGCGCGTGCTCGGCATCGATAAATGCCACCACGCCACCCATTGCCTGGGCTTCGGCCAGGATCTCGAGCGAAAGCGTCGTCTTACCGGAGGACTCAGGACCGTAAATCTCGACGATACGGCCGCGCGGCACACCGCCGATACCCAAAGCGGCATCGAGTGCAAGAGCGCCCGTGGGGATGGCCTCAACCTCAAGCTCGGGGCCGCCGTCACCATACCTCATGATGGAGCCTTGACCGAACTTCTTCTCGATCTCGGCCTTGGTGGTGGCGATCATCTCATCGCGCTCTTTACCCGTCGTGCGAGCATGAACGGTACGTACGGGACCTGAATTCTTGGCCATGAATAGCCCTCCTCTTAACAACCTGCATCGATAATAAACGAACGGCTGTTCGTGGTCAACCGTTCAGGCCAATCATATGCAGGCAGTCTTTCCAAAACCCAACCAAACGCCGACCAAACACTGACCAAATGCTTGACCACAAAGGGCCGAATAAGAACAAGGAAGGCAAGAATACACCTATAACCAGCGCAAACGCTAAATTCGTCAGGGGTCCCTATCTCCACAATTAAGGGGCCCTAAGGCCCCTGAAAACACGTCTATTCCATAGAGTTGAGCACAAGGGCAATGCGTCCCAATGCCTCCGCGACCGCATGGGCACGAACACACGAACGGTCGCCCTCATAGTGGCAGCGCACAGAGTCCACGACCGGCACTTCCCCATCAGCCGCGCGATACGCCCAGCCAATATAGAAAGTGCCAGCCGGATCGTCCTCAGTGCCGCCGCCGGGGCCGGCATAACCCGTTGCGCTCACTGCAATATCGCTCTGGTACAGCTCCAGCGAACCCGCCGCCATCTCGCGCGCGGTCTGATGCGACACCGCGGTATAGCGGTCGAGCGTCTCCTGATCAACACCCAAAACGCGATGCTTGATCTCATCGCAGTAGGTCACCGCACCGCCACGCAGCACCACCGAGGCGCCCGGGATATCGGCAATCGTCGAGGCGATCATACCTGCTGTCAGCGACTCAGCCGTCGAAACCGTCACGCCCCGAGCGCTCGCGCGCTCGACAATATGACGCGCCAGCTCCTCGTTATGTGCGGAAATCTGATCAAAAGAGTCCGTCATACCCACCAGGACCTAGATCGAAAAGACGATCTTGCGGCAGTTCCAGAAGTATTGGGCGCCCGAGATAACGGTCAGGACAACGGCAACGGCGTACAGGAAGCGCGACACCGAGTAGATGCCGAGCGTCAGCGCCAGCGGGCCAAGGTGCAAGCCGGCCATCGCAAAGACGCACAGGTAACCGCAGATGGAGACCATCGTGGTCGCCGTCTTGTACTTGCCAAGCTTATCGGCGGCAACGACCACGCCGGCGGCACTCGCAACCATGCGCAGGGCGCTTACCAACAGCTCGCGGAACAAGATGATGAACACGGACCAAACCGTCACGGTGCCAAAGTCCAAGAACAGCAGCAGGGCCGAGAACACGAGCAGCTTGTCGGCGATGGGGTCCAAGAACTTACCGAAGTCGGTGATCTCGTTGCGCGAGCGCGCCAGATAGCCGTCGACCTTATCGGTGCACGACAGGATAACGTACAGAATAAAGGCGGCGGCGGCGAGCGGGCCGTCGAAGGTGCTCCAGTCCGTACCGGCAACGCTCGTGTGAGACAGCGCCGACACGATCATGAACACCGGGATAAAGACGATGCGAACGCACGTCACGATGTTGGCGGGCGTCCAAACACTC
>URUW01000167.1 GCA_900551205.1 uncultured Collinsella sp.
GTGCGCGGCACGCCCATGATGGTCCAGGGCCTGCTCATCTATTACGCGGGCTTCACCGTTTTGCGCGGCATGGGCTTCGAAACCGCCCAGGCCAACCAGATCTGGAGTACCTTCACTGCCGGCCTTGTCACCATCTCGCTCAACTCCACCGCCTACATGATGGAAGTTTTGCGTGGCGGCATCGAGTCCATCGACCCCGGTCAAGCCGAGGCGGCGCGCTCGCTGGGTCTGTCGCAGTGGCAGGCCATGCGCAAGGTCGTGTTCCCCCAGGGTATTAAAAACGCGATCCCCGCACTCACCAACGAGCTCATCATCAACATCAAGGACTCGTCGGTGCTCTCGGTCATTGGCGTGTTTGACCTCATGTACGCCACCACCACTGTCGCCGGCGTGTACTACCGCCAGATGGAGGTCTACTGCGTGGCGCTCGTGGTTTACCTGATCCTGACGCTCGTGGCGAGCCGCCTGCTCGAGGCCTTTGGCAAAAAGCTCGGCGCCGAGGCCCCGGCAACGCTGCCCAGCTCCAACTAGGCGCAAGACGAGGAGAATCATCATGGCAGATACCACTACCACCGGCGCTGTGGCCGCCGCACAAACTAAAGAGCCGCTCATCCGCGTCGAGGGCCTGCGCAAGAGCTTCGGTTCGCTCGAGGTGCTCAGGGGCATCGACCTCGCTGTCAATCCCGGTGAGGTCGTTACCATCATCGGCGCCTCGGGCTCGGGCAAGTCGACCTTCCTGCGCTGCCTCAACCTGCTCGAGACCCCGGACGCGGGCCACATCTGGTTCCACGGCCAGGACCTTACGGCCGAGCGCTGCAATATCAATAAACTCCGTGAGGACATCGGCATGGTGTTCCAGGGCTTTAACCTGTTCAACAACATGGATGTGCTCGACAACTGCACGCTCGCGCCCGTCACGCTCAAAAAGATGAGCAAGGCCGAGGCCGAGAAGGTCGCAATGGAGCATCTGACGAGCGTGGGGCTCGAAAAGTTCGCGCACGCCGCCGTGGGTCGCCTGTCCGGCGGCCAAAAGCAGCGCGTGGCCATCGCGCGCGCCCTGTGCATGAATCCGCAGATCATGCTGTTCGACGAGCCGACTTCGGCACTCGACCCCGAGATCGTGGGAGAGGTGCTCGAGGTCATGCGCAAGCTCGCGGCCGACGGCATGACCATGGTTGTCGTCACGCACGAGATGGCCTTTGCCCGCACGGTGTCCGACCGCGTGGTCTTTATGGACAAGGGCGTGGTGCTCGAGGACGCCGCGCCGGCCGAGCTCTTCGGCAACCCCAAACACCAGCGCACTCGCGAGTTCCTCTCTCGCTATCTCGAGGACAAATAACCGGCGCAAACGCCTACGTTGCAGGGCCGCTCCCGTGGGGCGGCCTTTGTCGTCACAATCGAAAGGATGTCATGGCCGAGGTTTGGCGCTTCTTTGCGCATGAGGACGATTTTGCCGATATGGACGAGGCCGGCGCGTGCGAGCGTTTGGGCCGCGTGCTGTCGTTTCCGACCGTCTCGAGCATGGATGCCGAGGCGGTGGACTGGCAGCCCTTCGATGACCTGCGCGCCTATATGCAGCAGGCCTGGCCGCGCGTGTTTGCGGCGGGCGAGGTCGAGCTTATCGATCATTCGCTGCTGGTGACGCTTGGCGGTTCCGACCCCGCCCTCAAACCCGTCATGCTCATGGGCCACATGGACGTGGTCCCCGTGGTGCCGGATACCGAGGCCGACTGGACACATGCCCCCTTTAGCGGGCACGTGGACGACACCTACATCTGGGGCCGCGGCGCGATCGACATGAAGGATCAGGTCGCAGGCATTCTCGAGGCTGTCGAGTATGCGCTGGCGCACGGTTGGCAGCACGAGCGCACGCTGCTCCTGGCCTTTGGCCAGGACGAGGAGACTACGCAGTACGGAGCAGGCGCCATCGGCCGTGCGCTCAAGGGGCGCGGCATTGAGCTTGAGTACCTGATCGACGAGGGTGACTACCGCATCGTTCCGGCTGCCGAGTATAGCGCGGGCGAGGGTTGGCTCATGCACGCTGACCTGGCTGAGAAAGGTTATGCCGACATTGTGCTCAAGACAAAGAGCGCGGGCGGGCATTCTTCCAACCCCTACGGCGGCACGTCGCTTGAGGTGCTCAGCCGTGCCATCACCGCAATCTGCGATATCGAGTGGCCGACGCGCGTGACCGATCCGCTTGCCGCCCAACTCGTCGAGTTGGGGCTCTACACGGCCGATGAAATTGCCGCCAACGGGGACGCCATTGTCCGTGATTGCCTCGCCAGCAAAAAGCTCTATCCGCTGGTGACGACTACCTGCGCGCCCACGCAGATCGAGGGTGGCAGCACCGGCGCCAACGTAATGCCGCAGGATATGTGGGCCAACATCAACTTCCGCATGCTCGAGGGCACGAGCGTGGCCGATGTCGCTGCTCGCTGCCGCGAGGCCGTTGCCGCGGCGGGCCTTGCCGGGCGCGTGGAGGTCGAACTCGGCCCCGGCAGCTCCGAGCCTTCGCCGTCTCCGCGTGTCGGCGGGCCGGGGCTCGAGGCCGTCCGTGCCATCGCCGCCCACTATTTCCGTGAGCCTTTGGGGACGGAGGAAAACGGATCATCGGCGGCGGGTGGGGTTCCTGTCAGCATCGTCCCCTCAACCGTGATCGGTGCTACCGATGCTGCCAACTACCAGCACATTTGCCCTGAGTGCGTTCGCTTCTCGGCCTTTGTGGTTGATGACGACGAGTGTGATCGCGGCGTCCACGGCACTAACGAGCGCATCACCCGCCGCGCCTACCTCCAGGGCATCCGCTTCCTCATCGCCCTGCTTCAAACGCTCTAGAATGTGACAAAGCGACAGTCCCTTTGTTAGCCGTTGGGGACGTTCTTAAACGACTAGTCGTTAAGGAACGTTCCCAATGGTTACGTCCAATCATTCCGTGCGGGTTATATGCAGGTTTGCCTGCGCACGCTATCATGTATGGGTTAGATCGCAACTATGTACCCCATACGCGAAGGGATGCGCATGTATCTGAAGATCGACATGTTCTAGCCGGGCTTACCCCCGCAGTGGCGCCGCGCGCCCCATCAACTCTGCCGATTTTCACCTTCACGCATATAAAGGAGTCCCGCCATGCGCGACAAGCTCGAAAAGATTATCAAGGCCTACGAGGAACTCGAGAAGAAGCTCTCCGACCCGGCCGTCGCCTCCGATATCAAGGAGTTCACGCGTCTCAACAAGGAGTACGCGCACCAGTCCGACCTCATCGCCGCCTCGCGCGAGTACATCGGCGCGCTCGATGACATCGAGGCCGCCAAGGAAATGCTCCACGATACTACCGATGCCGATGAGAAGGAGATGCTCCAGATGGATATCTCCGAAAACGAGGCCAAGCTTCCCCAGCTCGAGGAAGACATTAAGTACATGCTCATCCCGAGCGACCCCAATGACGACAAGAACACCATCGTCGAGATTCGCTCCGCCGCCGGTGGCGACGAGGCGGCCATCTTTGCCGGCGATCTGTACAAGATGTACCAGCGCTTCTGCGAGTCGCGCGGCTGGAAGACCACCGTGCTCGACTCCAGTCCCAGCGAGGCCGGTGGCTTTAAGTCCATCGAGTTCAAGGTCGAGGGCGACCGCGTCTACTCCGTCATGAAGTTCGAGTCCGGCGTGCACCGTGTCCAGCGCGTCCCCAAGACCGAGTCCCAGGGTCGCATCCAGACCTCCACGGCAACCGTCGCCGTGCTTCCCGAGGCCGAGGAGATCGACGTTCAGATCAACCAGTCCGACCTGCGCATCGATACCTACTGCGCCTCCGGCCCTGGCGGTCAGTGCGTTAACACCACCTACTCCGCCGTGCGCATCACCCACCTGCCCACCAACACCGTGGTGCAGTCGCAGGAGCAGCGTTCCCAGATCCAGAACCGCGAGGTCTGCATGCAGATGCTGCGCGCTCGTCTGTACGAGATGGAGCTCGAGAAGCAGCAGGCAGAGCTCGGTGCCGAGCGCCAGAGTCAGATCGGCCACGGCAACCGTTCCGAAAAGATTCGTACCTACAACCAGCCCCAGGACCGCGTGACCGACCACCGCATCGGTTTCAACTCCACCTACAACGGTGTCCTTCTGGGCGACCAACTCGGCACCGTGATCGAGGCACTCGCCGCCGCCGAGCGCGCCGAGAAGCTGGC